>CALQJP020000057.1 GCA_943330925.2 Chryseobacterium gleum | reverse complement strand
TCTTTCATAGCAGCCACCACATTCACCTCGCCTACCGCAGAGGCGAAATAAGAACCCCCGTGACTTCTTGTAACATCGCGTAGTGCGCGGGTACTTGATAAATTAGAAACTGTATTTCCGGGATTGCACGAGAGCACGTAATCAGCTACGGCAACCAAGGTGTACTCCTCACCAAACACGCTTCCGTCCTCGCATACGAATGCCAAACGATCAACATCGGGGTCCACCACAATACCCATTTGGCAACCCTTCGTTCTAACCAAATCAGATAAGTCGATAAGGTGTTCTGGAAGTGGTTCCGGATTGTGAGGGAAATGGCCGTTCGGCTCGCAGTGAATAGTTTCGATTCTTTTCACTCCGAGTGCATGAAGCAAAGCCGGCACATAGATGCCCCCTGAGCTGTTCACAGCATCGACAGCCACATGCAAATCAGCAGACTCGATTAGCTGCTTATCAACGAGTTTCAAACTCAAAATATGTTGAATGTGCTTATCCAGATAATCAGCCTCCATCAAGGAGCCGAGCGCATGAACATCCGCAAAAACAACCTCGCCCGACTCAGCCAAGCGCAATACCTCTGCGCCTTCGGCAGCTGAAATAAACTCTCCCTTTTCATTGAGCAGTTTCAATGCATTCCACTGAATGGGGTTATGGCTTGCCGTTAAAATTATTCCGGCATGAGCTCCTTCAGCAGGCACAGCAATCTCGACCGTTGGCGTAGTGCTCAAGCCCACATCTACAACATCTGCCCCCATACCAACCAAGGTGTTACACACCAATGCATTGACCATACCTCCGCTGATACGCGCATCCCGACCCACAACAACTTTAATTTTGGGCGAGTTGCATTTCCGCTGCATAAGCGCACAGAAGGCAGCCGTAAATTTCACTACATCAATTGGCGTTAGTCCGCTTCCTTCAGCACCTCCGATGGTGCCGCGAATTCCGGAAATAGATTTAATAAGAGTCACGGGCAGTAAGATTTAAATGGATGCGCAAAATAAGCGGTTCACAATCGAACCCGACATGCCATTCTTTCAACACTACATTTGTTTGCGCTATGAATTATCTCGCACATTCATTTCTTTCATTCACGATAGAGCCTATTCTATTCGGTCAATTCATAGCCGATGATGTGAAGGGCAATAAATGGGCACACTTTCCGAAAGAGATTCAGGCAGGAATACTCCTCCATCGATTTATCGATGACTACACAGACAAGCATCCGTTGGTTTTGGATTTGAAAACACAACTCCATCCAACGTTGGGAAAATTTGCAGGCGTTGTGCTCGATGTTCTTTTCGATCACGTTTTATCACTGCGTTGGAATGCGCACTCTCTGACCGAACGTGAAATATGGATACAATCTACCTATGAGCAACTCTCGAAACGGCAGAATGACATGACGGAGAGGAGACAATTCATTGTAGGCAAAATGATTGAACACGACTGGATGAATATGTATCGCACTGCTGAAGGGACGGCCACCATACTCAACCAGATGTCGATGCGTATTCCCTTTGAAAACCCTCTCAAAAACTCAATTGATACATTTTTCAAGCACGAAAAACAGATCATTTCCACATTTGATGAATTTTTTCCTCAAATCCTGTCGCAAGCACAACTCAAATTAGATACTTTTGCGCCCTAACCGAAAGTTGAACTTTAAGCACCCGATTGCTCGTTCCTAGTATGATACCGTGTTTGGTTAAAAAATGGGTAGTTTTTGCAGCGCTGTTTTCCATTTGTTTGGGAATGTCAGCAGGCTCTATCATGCTTGAAGGCCGCTACCAGCAACGCAACATTTTCGTAATCAATGCAGCCTCTTCCGATGGCATTGGATATTGTATCTATGAAGTGTTAGTGAACGGCCTCATCACAACGGATGAAATCAATACCCAAGCCTTTGAAATCGACCTGACCATTTACGGACTGAAGACAGGCGACCCGGTGAATATTCTGATCAAGCACAAAGACGGCTGCACACCCAAGATTTTAAATCCCGGGGCCCTAGAACCATCGCCGAGTTTTATCTGCACCTCCATCACCTGTGGCATCAACGGCTCTCTCACCTGGGAGACTACCGGCGAAATGGGTAAAATCCCATACATCATTCAGCACTTTAAATGGAACCGTTGGGTGAACGTTGGGGAAGTGCTTGGCAATGGCACGAATGTCAAGAATATTTATCGCTTTCAGGCGCAGCTTACAAGTGGGCTGAATAAATTTCGTGTGGTTCAAAAAAGCTTCGAGGGAGACTTAAGAAAGTCTTCTGTGTGTGAGGTAACCAGCACCGTTGAAGCGGTTAGTTTCCGTTACGACAAAAAATCAAAGTCGGTATACTTCAGCACCGACACTTCCTACGAATTGTACAATGTTTTTGGTCAGGTTGTAAAGCGAGGCCGCGGTAGTTCCATTGAGTGCACTGCACTTACAAGGGGAGAATACTGGGTTAGCTTTGACAACCAAACCCAAAAGTTCTACAAGAAATAATAAATAACTTCAAACCGCTTACGTAAAACACCTCGGGTTTGCCCGGGGTTTTTTATTTTAGAGGAATTAAATAATCTTCGATTTGTCGGCACCTTCAACATACAATTTACGCCACTTGCTCTTACCCGTGACGTGGATTTTTTTGTTGTGCCTGGTTGCGAGCTGCGAGAACCCGATTCGACGCAAAAAGGCAAACAAAGAGAATATCGAAGTCATCGATTTGGACTCCATTCGGCGGAGAGGTTCTTTAATAATCCTAACGGAGAACAGTGCATCTACTTATTTCCTGTATCGAAATCAGCCAAGCGGCTTCGATTATGAGTTGGCGTTGGCATTCGCGAAGCACCTTGGAGTGCGGCTTGAGGTGAAGCTTATTGACGATGTGGACCGCATGTTTGAAATGCTTCGCAGAGGAGAAGCGGACCTGGTTGCAAGCAATCTAACCATTACATCACAACGCTCGGACACCGTAAGTTTCACTCAACCACTTTATCAGACAAGGCAGGTGCTTGTTCAACGAAAAATCGATCGAGGTGAAGGGATCGGCTCATTGGCAATTACAGACAGCTCGCAACTCGGAAGCATACCCATTTGGGTACACCATTACTCATCATTTTACGAACGGTTGAATGAGATAGCTGCCTCCACAGGCCAAGCCATCCAGATAAATGAAGCTCCGGGAGAAATAAGCACCGATGATCTCATTCGCCTGGTCGACGACGGTGCCATACCTGCTACCATTACCGATGAAAACCTTGCATCGATTGAGTTGAGTAATTATGACAATATTGATGCGAGCGTTGCCATCAGCGGCATGCAAGACATTGCGTGGGCCGTTCGCAAAGAATCCACCTCTCTATTGGCTGCCCTAAATGGATGGTTGAGTGGAAAAGACGGAGGCACGCGAACGAAAAGACTCTACCGCAAATACTTCAACGAGGCCGAACTTGCCCGACCAAAAGGATTTGTGCTACCCAAGGTAGGCCCAGGTGCTATTTCGCCCTTCGACTCACTTTTCAAAACCTATGCACCTCAATTGGGTTGGGACTGGAGAATGCTTGCTTCGATTGCCTACCATGAATCACACTTCAACCCTCAGGCGCACTCATGGAGCGGTGCTTACGGGTTGATGCAGCTCATGCCGCAAACAGCGGTGCGGTTTGGATGCTCAGCCACACCTGGTCCGGAATGCAGTATACAGGCAGCAACAAAGTACATCAAGTATCTCCAAAACATGTGGCAAAAAAGGGTACCCAATGACCTTGAACGAACCAAGTTTGTTTTGGCCAGCTACAACATTGGCCAGGGCCATATCCTCGACGCTCAAAATCTCGCACGCGAATTGGGCATGAAAGACACGGTTTGGGATGGAAATGTGGCTGAAGCACTGCTCATGAAGCAGCAAGAAAAATACTATACCATGAGTTGTGTGAAACATGGATATTGTAACGCTCGTGAACCATTTATTTTTGTTCAGAAGATAATCGGAACGTACGATCTCTACCGCAGCGTTTCCCAATAAACAACCCTATGATGCAGCGCATACTCACAACCCTAACATTCAGCCTGCTTCTTGTTCTATCGGCTTGTAAAAAAGACACTGCAGTACAATACAGCATACGCGGAAAAGTGACCGATGCTGATGACGGCAGCGCACTCGCGGGCGTTGCTGTAGAAATAGAAAAACAAGTTGTTCAGAATGGCATTTTCGGCAACACCTATCAAAATGCACTCAGCACTTCCAGCGATGCGAACGGCGATTTTTCCGGAAGTTGGCCACGAGAAAATTTCGCTGCGCTGCGGTTGCTAGCTGAAAAAACCAATTACATCCTGGCCGAACGCTCGCTAGATGTGGATGCGTTTGGCAATGGCACAGTAACCGAAAATGTAGCATTGTATAAAGAAGCTTTTGCATCGTTGCGATTTACCCATGCCAACGGAAGCGCAAGCGACCGGCTCTCTTTTACATTCCTGAATGCGAATTTCAATTGCAATTGTTGTTCAAATGGCTGGAGAACCTGGCAAACGGCTGCCATTGATACAACCATAACCTGCCGCGTATATGGCAATCGCTGGCTGAAATACCAGGTGCTGACACAGATTGGAACTGCTGACACTTCCTATGTAGACAGCATTTATTGCAATGCGTTTGTCACTAACTCACGCGAAATTCAATATTAATCTTTTATACTTTCGGAGTTAACTATGAATTCACAAACAACGCATTTTTTTACGGCCATGAGAACGTCCATTTTAGCATTGGTAATTTCATGTTTCGTTGGCGTACAATCGAGCGCTCAAATTACAACGGCGCCCAATTTCACCGACCTGCGAGCAATGGCAGAGTGGGAAGAAGTGCAAGCTATTACAATAGCATGGACCTCGTTTCCAGCCATTCTTAAGCAGATTGTAGCCGCAGCCCGTTTGGAAACGCAAGTGATCATCTTAAGCGACGATGTGCAAGGAACCGAAGATTATCTTCTAGCGCAAAACACAGGCGGTGCCGCCTTTGCCAACCTCGACAACATCCTCATCGTTAACTCAAACTACGACAGCATCTGGATGCGCGACTATGCCTCCAACCCCGTATACGGCAATGAAGTTGACACGCTCATTTTAGTGGACTGGCTTTACAACCGCGATCGTCCTAATGACGATACCTCGCCGGCGTATGTGGCAGATGCTCTCAATTTGGATTTATACGAAACATCGAACGCTCCTTATGATTTAGTAAACACGGGGGGCAATTATATGAGCGATGGTTTTGGAACTGCTTTCGCCTCGGAGCTTGTGTTAGAAGAAAACGATGGCAACGGTGATTACAACATTTTCTATCCGACTCACTCTACACAAGAAATAGACAATATTCTGGAGACTTTCATGGGTATTCATACCTATATCAAAATGCCTACACTTCCTTATGATGGCATTCACCACATCGATATGCACATGAAACTGGTGGATGAAGAAACGCTGCTCGTTTCTGAATACCCGCAGGGCGTTGCCGATGGACCACAAATCAATGCGAACATCAACTATGTTTTGAGCAATTACACAAGCAAATTCGGCACACCCTTTCGAGTTGTTCGCATACCGGCACCGCCAAGCACAGGAGGCAACTATCCCGACAACAATGGCGCTTACAGGACCTATACAAATGCCGTTTTCGTGAACAATACGATTATCATTCCAACGTATCGCGAAGAGTACGACACAACTGCTTTGCGCATTTGGAGTGAGGTGTGTCCGGGATACAACCTGGTAGGCATCGACTGTGATAACACCAACAACAACATTATTGCGCAAAGTGGCGCTATCCATTGCATCACGCACACGGTAGGTGTAGCTGATCCGTTGCTTATTTCGCATCAACCTTTGAGCGATACTTACGACGCTGTTAACCCCTATTTGGTATCGGCCTACTTGAACCATCGTTCCGGTGTCGAAAGGGCCACGCTCTACTGGAGGCTTCAAGGCGCAAGCACATTCAATACAGTTGACATGATTGCAAATGCAAACAACTGGGAAGCATTCATACCGGCTCAAGCAGTGGGTTCAATCGTTGAGTACTACGTAGAAGGAGAATCGGTAAGCGGTAAAATTCAGGTGCGCCCCATGCCGGCACCCACCGGTTTTTGGTCGTTTAGCGTACTGGGTGAAATAAACAACGTACGTGAAATTTCTTCCGCGCTTATCAACCGAGTGTATCCCAACCCGGCATCCGCTATAACATGCATTGAGATCAATGCGCAGCATGCACAGGATGTGACAATCCGACTTATTGACATTGCAGGTCGCGAGGTACAAACCATACACAAGGGCAATCTCAAAAACGGAGAGTCCCTTTTCTTTTTCAATGCAGAGCAATATGATTCGGGTGTTTACCAAATAGCTGTTGAAACAGCAGCCGGAATAAAGACAACTCCGATAATGATTAACTAACCTTGAGTACAAAAAAGCTCATATCCGACGATGCACTTGCAACGGCAACTCGTTTGCCGAAGGACAATATTCTAATTTCTTTGTTGAGCAAGGTAGCACGCATCGACAAAGTAAATGAGTTGTATGCACACATGTGCGAATCGCCCGGGTTGGATAGCATTCAAGCGTTATTCGACCACATGGAAGTCGATTTACAAATCGAAGAGCAACAACTCGATCATATTCCCCGCACAGGACCTTTCGTGATTGTAGCCAACCATCCGTTTGGTGCCCTCGATGGACTTGCGCTGATTTTAGCAATAGCCAAAGTTCGACCTGATTTCAAGGTGATGGCGAATTTTCTGTTGCAGCAGGTTGAACCCATCAAAGACTATTTCATTGCTGTTAATCCGTTCGAGAAACGCAAAGAAGCGTACTCGAATGTTAGCGGCATAAAAGCAGTGATGCAGCATCTTGAAAACGGAGGCGCGCTAGGCATATTTCCAGCAGGAGAGGTAAGCACCTACCAAGGCGATATGAATGCGGTTGCCGATAAGAAGTGGGCCAGTTCGGTCGTTAAAATTGTGCGAAGCTCCGGCGTGCCGGTAGTGCCATTTTACTTTGACGGAAGTAATTCACGTGTTTTCCATTTGTTGGGCATGATTCACCCGAATTTGAGAACCCTTGCCTTGCCTGCAGAAATGCTCCGAAAAAAAGGCGACACCATTCGCATGCGCATCGGTAAACCCATTCAGCCGAAAGACACCGAAATGTTCAGCACCCTCGACCAATACAGCCGGTATCTGCGCGCAAAGACATATGCCTTGGGAAGTTCATTTGATGTGAAGCGCGATTACTTCCGATTATTTCGAACGGTTAAAACTCCGGAAAATATTATTGAAGCGGTAAATCATGAGGTCATTGTCCGGGAGGTGAATGCCATATCCGACTGCAAGACCCTGAGCTATGATCATTTCGATTGTTATGTGGCCAGCAGCGACCGCATCCCCAATATACTTCGTGAAATTGGCCGTTTGCGCGAAGTAACATTTCGCGCAGTTGGAGAAGGCACAAACAAGAGTATTGATCTCGACGAATACGATTTGTATTACAGCCATTTGATTTTGTGGGATCGGAAGGCCGAAAAAATTGCAGGCGCTTACCGTGTAGGCAACGGCGCTCAGATCATGCAACGCTATGGCAAGCGAGGATTTTATATTTCCTCTTTGTTTCGAATGGGCTCACAACTCGATCCCATGCTGGAGCAATCGCTTGAGCTTGGCCGTTCGTTCATTGTTGTCGAATATCAGAGACACCGTCTATCCTTGTTTCTGCTTTGGAAAGGCATTCTATACTACCTGATATCGAACACGCACTTCCGCTATATCATTGGGCCCGTATCCATTAGCAATCAATACCAGGAAGTAAGCAAGGAGTTGATTATTCAATTCATCACGAAACACTATTTCGATGACACCCTGGCTGAGCACGTTACACCTCGCAATGCATTCAAACCAAGAGTAAAAAAGGTTGACACCGCAGCGTTGCTTGACTCCACTCAAAGCGACATCAAGAAAATGGATCGAATCATAAGTGAAATCGAGCCTTCCAGTTTTACGATGCCCGTGTTGCTCAAGAAGTATCTACAGCAAAATGCGCGTATCATGGCATTCAATTGTGACCCTAAGTTCAACCATGCCCTTGATGGGTTGATGTATCTGGACATGCTGAATTTGCCTGCCGACACTATTGAGACACTGCAACGTGAAATGGTGAGTTAGTCGCCAGGTATCACAACGTATCTCTTATCTTTCACGCTTCAACCACACTACTGTTATGACTGATCGCAGAAAATTCATCAAGGCATCTGCTGCTACTGGAATAGGCCTTGGCCTTGGAGCTTTTACGCAACTTTTTTCACAAGCAGAAGAGGCGAATGAAGCACCCGCACCTTCCGATGTTTTCAAGGAAGGTTTAGTACTCTCAACATGGGATGCCGGCATACCTGCCAATGAGGCCGCATGGAAAGCGATGCTCGATGGAGGCAATGCGCTCGATATGGCAGAAAAAGGGGTGAACGATACAGAGGCGAATTTGTCCAATTTAACAGTGGGTCTTGGAGGGTTTCCGGATCGCGATGGACACACTACACTCGACGCTTGCATCATGGATAGCTTGGGCAATGCGGGAAGTGTAATGTTTCTTGAGCACATTAAACATCCGGCATCCGTAGCCCGAAGAGTGATGGAAAAAACACCGCACGTCATACTTGTGGGAGAAGGAGCTTATCAGTTCGCTCTTTCCGAAGGCTTCAAGCACGATCCATATATTGGCGAAGAGGCACAAAAAGCCTGGAAAGAATGGTTGAAGACGAGCCAATACAAACCCATCATCAACATTGAAAACCACGACACCATTGGCCTCATTGCCATGGACGCCAACGGAGATCTGGCAGGCGCATGCACCACGAGTGGCATGGCTTTCAAAATGCGCGGACGTGTGGGAGACAGCCCCATAATAGGTGGGGGACTGTTTGTTGACAATGAAATCGGAGCCGCTACATCAAGTGGTTTGGGCGAAGCTGTTATTCGCACGTGCGGTTCTTTTCTTGTTGTAGAAATGATGCGCCAGGGGGCAACACCACAAGAGGCGTGTGAGGAAGCTATTAACCGAATCAAAATAAAACACGCCAACTACAAAGATTTTCAAGTTGGATATTTAGCCGTCAACAAGGCCGGAGAAATCGGAGCGTTTGCAATACACCCGGGCTTCACTTATTCACTGCACAAGCTGGGCGAGAACAAAGTATACAAGTCAAAAAGTATGCTCGGGAACTAGCACTAGAATTTGCTCAGTGCATCACGAACCTCATTGAGCACCGTAGCAGGACCACCGAAGTGCTCAACAATGCGAGTGGGAAGCGCCCATTCCTTGATACTATTCTGAATCTTGATTCGATCGTGAGGGTCAACACCGCCCCCTATTACGATGAGCTGGGGCTGATTGGCTTTCAAATACTCCAGCGCTTCAGTCAAAACAACAGAACCCGAACACGTAAACTCCGCCTTTTCCAATTGTGTTTTCACGTTGCTAACTATGTATTCATGCTTACAGAAAATAAATGCATGCACAGTTGCTTCTTGAACATGGGGCGATTCGATGAGGTTAAGTTCCATATTGATTTAGACTATATTGCGAATGTAATTATTCAGGCATTCAACTTTGTCCACAAAACTTCAACAATCCGTGCGACTGAAATCCATCTTACTCCTGTCCAGGCCTTTAAATCTCCTGATTGTGGCGATAACGATGTACATCACACGGTATGTGTTGTTAAC
>CALQJP020000056.1 GCA_943330925.2 Chryseobacterium gleum | reverse complement strand
TGAGTATTTCGATTCAACTGCTGCGCATAACCTTTTGATGTCGCAATACACAGGCATGATCATGGATGGCGGTGCGGGTGGAAGCAGGTCACAACCGCAACGTTCATTCAGGCTAAAACTGGCAGATGGCATTTTCGGTGAGGGCTCTATGCAACATCAAGTAATTCCGACTATTCCTTATCGCAACGAATACAGCGACTTCTATTTGCGAAATGGAAGTAATCAATACCTCGCTCTTCCTTACAAAGATGCCGCGCAAGTAAGAATGATGAGCGAAGGAACCAACAACTACTTCTCGGCCTGGCGGCCCGTAACGGTTTACATAAACGGTCAGTATCATGGTCTCTATGAATTGCGCGAAAAATTCAATAAGGAGAAATACGAAATTCTCGACAATGCTGAAACCGATGACATGGACATCCTTTCGCAGAGCTACTATTACGGCGGAATTCTCAGGGGTGTGCATGGCGACCCTCAGAATTATTGGGATGACTGGGGTGTAATTTCTCAACTGGATTTCAATTCACCCGACTACATTACTCAAATTGGAAATTACTATGATTTGAATAATTACACCGACTACATCATCGGCGAATCATTTATGGCCAACGTAGACTGGCCCTACAACAATATTAAAATCTATCGCTCGAACGCAACAGATTTCAAATGGCGTTTCGCACTGCAGGACTTGGAATTGGGATTGGCCCCAAACTCATGGACCGACTGCTCGACGAATCACATTGAATGGCTCTTGGGAAACACCAATGGTAACCCGTTCACAACTCCGTGGTTCAACATGATGCAGCACCAAGCCTACCGGCTGCATTTCATCAACCGATTCGCGGATTTATTGAACACTTCCTACCGAGCGCAACGATTGCTCGATATTGAACAATATCATTACGACCTCACACTTCCTGAAATGCCTGCCTATTATGCGCGTTGGGCAGACCCCAATAACATTGAGGGCTATATGCAATGGTTCAATGACAACCACTCCATTTTCAGAGAGCAACTGGCATGCAGAGGAGCACAAGTGCGAAATCACATACAAAATCAATTCGCATTTGCGTCGCAGCAGGAAATCACGTTGGCTGTTTATCCGCCCGAAGCAGGGCGAATCCAAGTCAACACGATTATTCCCGATGAACTTCCATGGAATGGAATCTACTTCAATGGTGCACCGGTTACACTCACGGCCATCGCCAATCCGGGCTACGTGTTCAACTACTGGCTGAGCGACACCTTGCTGCAATCGCCATGGCACAACGATACGCTTCTACTTAATCTATCATTCGACGACACGCTTACTGCACATTTCCTCGGCATTGCGCAACCACTCGAAATCGACATCAGCGAAATCAACTACAACGATGATGAGACACAAGCTTCCGGCGATTGGATTGAGCTTCGCAACACGGGCAATGGCACAGTAAACCTTACGGGTTGGTCTATCACCAACGAAGTAAACACGCCACGTTTTGAGTTCCCTGCGGCAACCGTTTTAGCTCCGAATCAATTCCTGGTGATTGCGCGCAATCTGGAGGCATTTCAATCGATGCATCCCGATGTGGAAAACGTCATTGGCAATTTCTATTTCTCCTTGCCGGCCAGTGGTGGCACCATACAACTGCTGGATCACCGCGACTCCATCATACGCGAGGTGCACTACCTCGATGAATCACCTTGGCCGCTAGTTGCTGATGGTGGTGGTCGCACATTAGAATATAGCACTGACGCCAGTGCCCCTTCCCTGCCCGAAAATTGGTTTGCGGGCTGCATGTTTGGCTCGCCCGGCCAAGGCTACCAACCTTGTTTTAATGAAATTGTAGTGAGCGAAATCAACTACACCTCCATACCAAGCGCCAACAGCGGCGACTGGTTTGAGATCAGAAACATTGGCAATGAAACGCGCGATGTGTCGGGTTGGAAATTGCGTGATGACGACTGGAATACTGCGTTTACACTTCCCGCGGGCTCAGTGCTCACTCCAGGTTCTTCACTTGTTATTTGTGCCTCTGCCACTCTGTTTGATGCCGTGCACAGTGCGGTTGAAAATCGATTGGGCGACATGCCATTTGGTTTGAGCAGTGAAGGCGAATTAATACGCATCTACGACGACCAAGACAAGTTGAACTTCTCTGTTTACTATCAAACAGAATCTCCCTGGCCACTCGATGCTAATGCTGACGGTTACACCCTCGAATGGACCGCTGATGCAAGCAATGTAAACAGTTCAGAAGCATGGTTCGCCGGGTGCGTTTTAGGTTCGCCGGGCACCGTGTTTACTCCTTGCAACACCACACAGGCTCAAGAAGAAACCCCCGCGCGCAGCCCATTGTTTTATCCGAACCCGGCCTCCTCATTCCTCTTCGTTCAACTTCCTGAAAACACGACGGGCACTGTGCGAATTTTAGACACACAAGGCTCACTGGTGTTGGCACAGCAACTGCCTGCGACCAACTTGGTGCGTATTGAAACTGAAACATGGCCTGCGGGCATTTACCTCGTTCAAATCACACAAGCAAATCAGCAATGGAATCAACGCGTTGTAATCACTGCCGAATAAACTTCACCTCGATTTTTATTACAGCTCTGTTATCTGCTTTATGTAACGGGAGCATCTCAGCTCAAGAATTGAAGCGCGCGCTCTTTTTGGGCAATTCCTACACCGCGTACAATAACCTCCCTCAACTGACTGCCGATGTTGCTCTTTCAGCCGGCGACACGCTTGAGGTAGCTTCGAGTACTCCGGGCGGTTATACGTTCGAAGGGCATTTAGGCAATGCCGCTTCGATGGACTTGGTCACTCAAGGCAATTGGGATTTCGTCATACTTCACCAGCAAAGTCAGATGCCGGCATTTCCAATTTCGCAAGTGGAAGTAGAAACATTTCCATTTGCCACTCAACTCAACGATTCGATTTTAGCAAATAATCCGTGCGCTGAAACTGTATTCTACATGACCTGGGGACGTGAAAACGGAGATCAGCAAAATTGCGCCAACTGGCCGCCGGTTTGCACGTACGAAGGCATGGACGACTTACTGCGCGAACGCTACATGATGATGGCTGAAATGAATGAGGGCATTGTTTCGCCGGTGAGTGTTGTATGGCGCTATCTGCGAGCAAATCACCCTGATATCGATCTCTTTTCTTCCGACGGCAGTCACCCCTCACCTACCGGATCTTATGTGGCAGCTGTTTGCTTTTACTCGGCGCTCTTCCGCAAATCTCCACTCAACGCTCTGTTTGATTACACAATCGACAATGGTCATGAATCCATCATTCGCCAGACCGTGCATGATTTAGTATACAACAACCTCTCAGAATGGTACATCGGTGATTGGGATCCCGTTGCACAATTAACGCTTGTCGAACAAAACAATAGCCCATATGCCATTGTGCAATCGAGCCAATATGCCGATGAAATTTATTACTCCATTGACAATCTGGAATTGCAGCCTTGGAGCGAGGATAGCCTCTTCATAGCGCCACTTGAACCGGGAGATCATATCGTTGAACTCTATGCGGAGAGATGTGGTGTATGGGATACGACATCTGTTTACTTCAATCTTGTTGTCAACGCGATTACTTCCGTTGATGAGTTAGAACTGTCAGTTTTTCCCAATCCCGCGAGTAATCATCTAAGCGTTCAATTACCCGATAATTGGAACGATGTGACCCTAGATGTTTTCACTGCACAAGGAAAATGGATAATGTCGACTCAAAACGCAGGCAGAAATCAAGTGACAATCGATTGCCTGAACTTCCCGAAAGGCTCATATACAATCGTCATGAAGCAAGGAAATCAAAAGGCTTCTGGAACCTTTATAGTTGTGAAATAAACACCTACAACACCGTACACCAATAGCTGAAATAATCTGCAGGAATATTCTTCAGGTCAACACGCTCTTCAAAAAAACCGTACACCGCCGATCCGCTTCCACTCATGCGGGCATACCAGGCACCTGCTTCCAGCAACTGGTTTATCAGTTCAGCAATTGCCGGATGCTGCTTGCAAACCGAATCTTCGAAGTCATTGGTCACAACTCGTTGCCATTGCTCCTTTGGTAATTCCGATATTGTTCGAAGATTGAACGATGCTTGCTTCGGCACTACACCGCGATATGCATCCGCAGTGCTTACATGAATTCCGGGGTGAACAATCACCACCTGCTGATCTTTCAACGACAAATCAATGGGTTCAAGCAGCTCCCCTCTTCCATGCACATAACTCGGGGAATTCTCAATAAAAAAAGGGCAGTCACTTCCCAACTGAGCGGCATAGTGCTGAAGCTGTTCGGTGCTTAGTTTGAGATGAAACAAGTGATTGAGAACCTTGAGCATATGCGCTCCATCGCTCGATCCACCGCCCAACCCTGCGCCGATGGGAATATTCTTCAACATGGTGGCATCAACTCCACCCAGCTGAAAATCTCGGCTCAACAAGCGATACGCCTTTACACATAAGTTCGTTTCTATGTCGCCATCAATGGCTCGGCCTTGCGTAGAAAAACGGATGTTGTCTCCATCCATGCGCACAGCCTCTACCACATCGCTTAAACTCACAGGCAAGAAAATACTTTCCAGGTTGTGAAAACCATCCGGCCTGCGCTCGGTGACGAACAGACCTAAATTGATCTTGGCATTCGCAAACGCTATCATCTTACTCCCAGTAACCGAAATTTCTGAGCTTGCGTTCATCCTGACGCCAATTCTCGTCGACCTTCACGTGAGTCTTCAGAAAAACCTTCTTGCCGATAAACGACTCCATGTCTTTGCGAGCCTGTGTACCGACGCGCTTCAACGGCCCTCCCTGATGACCAATCACAATGCGCTTTTGAGACTCGCGCTCAACCAGAATCAAGGCTGAAATGCGAACGATATCGGGCTCTTCAAGATACTCTTCGATAAGCACTTCACTCGCATATGGAATCTCCTTGTCGTAGGTCGTAAATATCTTCTCGCGTATAATCTCACTCACGAAGAAACGCATCGTCCGATCGCTGATGTCGTCCTTGGGAAAATAAGGAGGCGACTCGGGCAGCATGCGCACTATCTGATCCAACAATTCGCGGGTGTGTATCTTTTCGAGAGCCGAAACCGGAAAAATCTTGGCCTGCGGAAGTGTGGCTGTCCATTGGTCGAACAATACATTCACACCCTCGTTGCCAACCAAATCATACTTATTCAAGATGACAAAAACAGGAATGTTGATCCGTTTGATTTTCTCCAGAGTCGGCGCATGCATTTCATGTTTGTCGGCACTATCTATGACCAGCAAAATCAAATCGGCATCGGTGAGTGCCGAGCCAACGGCCTTCATCATTCCCTCCTGCAGCTTGTATTTCGGATCCAACACACCGGGCGTATCGCTGTAAACAATCTGATAATCGTCGCCATTGAGTATACCCATGATGCGGTGACGCGTAGTTTGTGCTTTGGGAGTAACGATGCTGAGCTTCTCGCCCATCAGCGCATTCATCAGCGTAGACTTACCCGCGTTGGGATTGCCAACGATGTTGACGAATCCCGCTTTATGCTTGTTTTCTTGCAATTTTTGAAAAGAATTGTTGCAGGCACAAAAGTAGACTATATTTGTCCCCCCAATTCGACAGCGAAAAGGGACTTTATATTTTACGTTGCGGGGTGGAGCAGTTGGTAGCTCGTTGGGCTCATAACCCAAAGGTCATCGGTTCGAGTCCGGTCCCCGCTACTACAAAAAGCAGAATTTCGGTTCTGCTTTTTTCGTTTTATATACCCCTCATCACGGCTTACTCAGCCCTGTTAGGACCTGGAAACAACTTATATTTGTCAGCTAATGGCCTTCGAACAAAAGGGCCGCCTTAGCTCTGTTTCCTTGATTTGTACCTTTTCGTGAATGAAAACTTTTTCAGATCTAAAAAAGAATCTCAAACTCGACCCCAGCAACCTCAAGCCCTTGCGTTTAGCACTCCTGGGCGACAGTTCGACGCAATTCCTCAACATTGCATTGCGAGGAGAGGCTGTAGATTCCGGTTTTAATCTAAAAGTATGGGAAGCAGATTTCGATCAAATTGAACTTCAGGCATTCGACCCCAATTCAGAACTGTATCAGCATCAACCGGAAATCGTCGTTCTCTTTTTTGCCTCGCACAAGTTGCTCAACAACTACAACAAGAAGAATCCGGAACATCAAGCCTTTTTTGCTGAAAGTCATTTGGCCAAATTGAAAGAGGTTGTAAGCGTTATCCAAGAGAACGCAAACGCTAAAATCATCTGCTACAACCAACCGGAAATTGACGATACGGTGTTCGGCAACTACAGCAACTCAGTTCCCTCGTCCTTTCTATACCAGCTCAGGAAAATAAACCTGGAGCTCATGAACTTTGCCGAGAATACAGGCAACTTTTATGTCTGCGACCTTTCGTCTGTTCAAAACAGAGTAGGCAGAAACACTATGTTTCAACCCTCAATTTATATCAACACCGAAATGGTGTTGAGCATCGAGGTATTGCCGGAAATAGCTGCGCGGACAATGAGCCTTGTTGCTGCACTAAACGGCAAATTGAAGAAATGCCTCATACTTGACCTCGACAATACCATGTGGGGCGGAATAATAGGCGACGACGGAATAGAAAACATTCAAGTAGGCAGCCTCGGTATCGGCAAGGCATTTACGGAGTTGCAGCATTGGGCCAAAAAGCTAAAAAACCGAGGAGTGATACTCTGCGTTTGCAGTAAAAACACGGAGCACATTGCGAAAGAGCCGTTTGAAAAGCATCCCGACATGGTGTTGCGCCTCGACGATATTGCCGTCTTCGTTGCAAACTGGGAAAACAAAGCCGACAACATTCGTCACATTCAACAAGTATTGAATATCGGATTTGACTCGATGGTTTTTCTGGATGACAATCCGTTTGAGCGCAACCTGGTTCGCGAAAACATTCCTGGGATCATAGTACCCGAATTGCCCGAAGACCCCGCAGAATATTTAGAATACCTCTACTGCCTCAATTTATTTGAGACGGTTTCACATTCCGGAAACGATAGCGAAAGAACAAAGCAATACCAGGTAGAGGCGCAACGTATGGCCGTCCAAAAGTCGTTTGTGAATGAAGACGACTTTCTTCAAAGCCTCCAAATGACCTCCGCAGTGCAAGACTTTTCGAAGTTCAACACTCCCCGCGTGTCGCAGCTGTCGCAGCGCAGCAATCAATTCAACTTACGCACTGTGCGCTATACCGAAGGTGACATTGAAGCAATCGGAAAAAGCGATTCACATAAAACATTTTCATTCTCGCTGGAAGATAAATTCGGGGATAACGGCCTCATATGCGCAATCATTCTTAAGAAAGAAAACGACACAGCGCTGTTCATCGACACCTGGTTCATGAGCTGCCGCGTGCTGAAGCGTGGCATGGAGAATTTTGTGCTGAACACCCTTGCAGCATATGCCAAAAGCCAAGGCCTCACAACCCTTATCGGCGAGTATATTCCCACAGTAAAAAACGAGATTGTAAAAGACCATTACCAAAGCCTTGGCTTCAGCGAAATGGACGGCAAGTGGAGCCTCGACATTGAAACGTATCAGCCTAAGAAAACATTCATCCAACGAAAAGAAGATACCGAGGGAATAAAGCACTAAGAGATGGACATACTAAACGAACTAACCACCAACAACCGTCTTCTGACCGTTTTGCATGATAACCTACCGGCTGAAATCAAATCATCTGACCTATACAAGGATGTCACCCGGTATTTTCAATCCTATTGCACGTCCAACGGGATAAGCGCTGCCTCGGTAGATGACACCTACACAAAGTACATCACCGCGTACAACAAACACTGCAAGCAATTCATAAAAACGGGAAAATACCCGCTGGAAAACGGCCTAACCGATTTCGAATTAAGCCGCGAAGAATACGACGTGGTGCTGCTCATTTCAGTTCTGTTTGCTCCGCACCGTTTCAGAATCATGGAGCTGCTCTCCCAACAACAACAGTCAGGCAGAGCATTATTCATAGGCCTTGGACCCGGTTTGGAGCTGTTCCTAACCCAAGAACGTCATTCAGAAATTGATGCCTATGATGTGAGCATCAATGAAAATCTGCCGAATCAATTTCCTCGCGCAGCATTTCACGCCACCTACTACACAGGGCAAAATCAAGCGTATTACGACAGCATATACCTCATCGAAATACTGGAACATTTGTCGGACCCCTTTGACTTGCTGCATATTTGCGCCCAATCACTGCGCGCCGGAGGGCAAATAATGTTGACCACGGCCACAGACATCCCACAGTTCGATCATTTATACAACTTCCCGGATGACCATTCGGACTTTGAAAAGAAATGCATCGACCTCGGGTTGACCATTGAAGTAAAAGAGAAACTAGTACACAAATACCTATCAAGCGAATTACAACCGAGCAATCACTTTTATATATTGCAGAAAACACGATAAAATCACTATGAGTAAAAAGATGGACAAGGCCTTAATGGCAGAGCGTGAGCAAATTCTCAACATCCTTCGCCAAACAGTTTTTTTTCAGTTTGACGAAAATGTGCCTCACAAACAAGTGATACCCTATGCCAGCTATTCTCCATGGGAAGGCGATGCCGCTTTTAAGTCGATTTACGAAGCGATAAAAAACAACACACTCGTCGATATCTATCGATGCTATGAGTTGTGGAACCTCGTGCATGACCTCAAAGACATCGAAGGCGATATACTCGAAGTGGGCGTTTGGCGCGGAGGTACGGGAGCCGTTATGTGCAAGGCCTCCGAAGATCACAAGGGAACAACTGTTTATCTCGCCGACACTTTTCAAGGCGTGGTTAAGGCTACAGAAGAAGACACCGTCTATCGCGGTGGCGAACACAACGACACCTCCGATCAAATTGTGATGGACCTCCTCAAAACAGTAGAGGCGAAGAATCACAAAATTCTGAAGGGCATTTTCCCCGATGATTTCCCGGATGTGCAAATTGATAAAATCAAACTGTGTCACATCGACGTTGACACCTATCTATCGGCCAAGGAGATTTTCGATTACGCCTGGCCCAAAATACCCGTTGGTGGTGTAGTCATATTCGACGATTACGGCTTCTGGACATGCGAAGGCGTAACCAAATACTTCAATGCCCTTCAACTTTCAGATGGTCGCAAGATTCACAATCTGAACGGCCACGGAATTATCATTAAAACCAAATAACATCCAATCGAATGACAAGAGAACAACTTATACAGGACTTGCAGGAAATTTTCTGCGACGTGTTCGAATTAGATACTATTGCGATTGACGCCAACACCTCTGCTCTCGACATTGAAGAATGGGATTCACTCACACACATTCAACTGGTTGTTAGTGTAGAGAAGAAATACAAAATTCGCTTTAACTCTGCTGAAATTCAAACCTGGGAGAATGTGGGCAAAATGGTTGACAGCATTTTACTCAAATTGAGCTAATCCAACTGCATAAAAGAGAAATCGAAAACGAACAGTGGACATCCCATCTGCATTCGACAACGAGTTTCCTGAAAAGATTTAGAACAGATGGATTTACTATTTGAAATATCTGCCAACGCAAGTCGATACAGTGATCGCAATGCGTTTCTGATAAATCAACAAGCATACACCTACGCCGCGTTTGCTCAGGCAATCTCGAATATCAGAACGGAGATTGCTAAGCCCGTTTATGCGCAACAACACATCGGCCTTGTGGCGAACGACGATCTGGAAACTTACGCGTCGATCATCGCACTTTGGCTGGAAGGGAAGGCATATGTTCCGCTGAGCCCGGAAGCGCCGGAAGACAGAAACCT
>CALQJP020000055.1 GCA_943330925.2 Chryseobacterium gleum | reverse complement strand
GCTGTTTTCAGCAACTCATAGCGGTTGTCCATTTCGATGCACAACGACTGCAGTGTGCGAACCACTTTCTGAACGTCCGTTATAATTGCATCGGCCTCATTGGGAAGTTTGGCCAAAAAGTGACGCTCGATTTTATTGAATAGCGTGAGTTCAACCTTTTTGGGGTCGACCAATACGAATTTGATTTCCGCCGGGTGCTTCTTGTAGAGTAGTGAAACCAATATCGCATTTAGCCCTACTGACTTACCTTGCCCGGTGGCCCCTGCCATAAGCAAGTGAGGCATTTTGGCCAGGTCAGCTACGAAATTTTCATTCGAGATGGTCTTTCCCAACACGACCGGTAGTTCCATTTCAGCATTTTGAAACTTCTCTGAATTGATGAGCGAACGCATACTCACCACATCAGGCTTCGAGTTGGGCACTTCAATACCAATGGTTCCTTTGCCCGGAATGGGCGCTATAATGCGGATACCCAATGCTGCAAGGCTCAAGGCAATGTCGTCTTCCAGGTTTTTGATTTTGCTGATGCGAACCCCGGGAGCCGGTATGATTTCGTAGAGGGTTACTGTGGGTCCAATGCTGGCTTTGATCTTGGCAATTTCAATCTTATAGTGATTGAGCGTTTCGACAATCTTGTTCTTATTCTCCTCGAGTTCTTCCTTGTCTATTTGTGGGCCTTGGCCGCCATGTGCCTTCAGCAAGTCAATAGGAGGAAAGGTGTAGCGCGATAAATCGAGCCTTGGGTCGAATGGCCCGAGCGATTCTAGACTGCGCTGAATTTCTTCTCCATCCAACTCTTCCTCTGCTTCATTTAGCTCAACCGAGAAGTCTTCATCCACTTGAATGGTGGTAGGTCCACCGGAGGGCGAACGCTCAATAACCAATGGCTCGGGCTCTTCCATTTCCTCTTCCGATGGGTCGGCTTCATCCTGGAATGTAAATTCCTCCGACTCTTCTTGTTCTTCAACCTCTTCCGGAGTTACAATTTCAGGCTCCTCCAGTATTTCCTCTTCCTCAAATACAATTTCTTTGTTCTCCCAGGGGGCTTCGGGCTCCACAATGGGAACTTTCACTTCAACAGTTGTTTCGGTCGGTGGGGTGTTAATCTCGTTTTTTACTGCAACCGGCGCTGCAGCCTTGATGGGCTTTGTTTCTTCTTCCTCTTCCTCCTCATCCTTGGGGTTGGCTTTGAGCATATCGGCCCACCACTCGCTGAATCTCAACCATGCAGCTTCTACGTGATGATTGAAATTGAAAATCAGAAAGGCCCCAACAGTAAACAATAACAGCATCAGGGTTCCCCACCAGCCAATTGTAAACACGCACCACAAGGTTGCAAGGTGTCCGTAGCCGCCTACCAGATTTGGGTTGCAGCTGATCTCAATGGTACGGTCGAGCCCTTCAACACGGTGATGGAAGATAAATCCGATGGCCAAGGGAAAGAAGAACATGGCAAGTGCGGAAATACGAATGGTTTTCCAGAAGGGCAGTAAGTCTCGGCCCCACCAGATGCGCCATCCGATTACGAATATGATAAGGGGAAGGAAAATAGCACCCAAGCCGAAGTATTTGTTCATGAAGAACCACGCTACGTGAGCTCCAATTTTTCCCATCCAGTTGGTGTAGGGCTCGTACTGACTTTGTGGGGTATCGTATTGACCAAGCACCAAACGTTGATCGTGTGCCCCATTGAACAGGAAGGAAACACAAGCCAGTAAGGTGAACACGCTAAACAGCACGGTGAAGATTCCAATGATTTTCTGAACGCGCGGGTCGCGAAGGAAGGTGATAAAGCGGGCCCATTTGCCGGTTCCGTTCGACTTTGCTTTACGCTTATTGTCGGCAGGTATTTCGGGAGTTTCCGGCTCTTCGGTATGTTTACTGGTGTTTCTGGCCACTGTGCAATTCAGTTAAAAGGGATTATGCTGCGTAGAGACGCAGAACGACTAGTTTCAAATTTATTTCGCACCACGAGCAGCTCGGAGCAATATTCAAGGGCTTTTCAACACGTTGCTGTTTGGTTGAAGCAGACTAGGGTCGCCCGAAAATAAAAGATAGAAATGTTTTAAATGGCTGGAAAACAGGTGTATTTTTGTCCGCTGTTTGACGGTTGTTCTATTGCCAAGTAAAAAACATTAGATTTTTGCTTGGTTAGTGTAAAAAACACCGTACATTCGCGCCCCCATTCAAGAATATAAGACAATGGCAAAGAAAGGTAACCGAGTTCAAGTGATTATGGAGTGCACCGAGCACAAGGAGTCGGGCATGCCCGGCACCAGCCGCTACATCACAACAAAGAATCGCAAAAACACTCCTGATCGTTTGGAAAAGAAAAAGTACAATCCGATCCTGAAGAAAATGACTGTTCACAAAGAAATAAAATAAAGGATAAGCCATGGCTAAGAAGGTAGTTGCAACCCTGCAAACCGGTAGTGGTAAGAACCACACCAAGGTGATTAAAATGGTGAAGTCGCCAAAATCAGGCGCTTACTCATTCAAGGAAGAGATAGTACACAACGACGGTGTTCAGGCTTGGTTTACCAAGAGCTGATTATTCGTTCCTCAACGTATAGAAAGACTTTTCTCTTCCGGGGAAAGTCTTTTTTGTTTTACCCCACATCGCACCTATGAATTTTTTTAAACGTCTGTTCTCTTCTGAAAAGAAGGAAAGTTTAGACCAGGGTTTGGAGAAAACCCGTTCGGGTTTCTTTTCGAAACTGGCTAAAATTATTGTGGGTAAAAGTCAGGTCGACGAGGAGGTGCTCGACAACTTGGAGGAAATGCTCATTGGTAGTGACGTGGGCGTGGAAACTACCCTCAAAATCATACGAAGCATTGAAGAGCGCGTAAAGCGCGACAAATTCATGAATACCTCGGAGCTGAATGGTATTCTCAGGCAAGAAATCTCGTCGTTGTTGAAGGGCCATGAGGGGGAGAGCGGAGAGGAAGTATTCATCCCGAAAATGAACGGCCCCTATGTTATCATGGTGGTGGGCGTAAACGGTGTGGGCAAAACGACAACTATCGGAAAGCTCGCCCATCAGTTGAAAGGCCAGGGTAAGAAGGTGATGCTGGGTGCTGCCGATACGTTCCGGGCTGCTGCAGTCGATCAACTGAAGGTCTGGAGTGAGCGAGCAGGTGTGCCTATTGTTGCTCAGGGTATGGGTGCAGATCCTGCCAGTGTCGCATTTGATACGCTGCAAAGCGCGGTTGCTCAGCAAATGGATGTGGTATTGATTGATACTGCCGGCCGCTTGCACAACAAAGTAGGACTCATGAATGAGCTTTCGAAAATTAAGCGAGTAATGCAGAAGGTTACCCCCGATGCTCCGCATGAAATTCTACTGGTGCTCGATGGTTCGACCGGCCAAAATGCATTTGAACAAGCCAAGCAATTCACGGCCGCTACAGAAGTAAATGCTTTGGCAATCACCAAAATTGATGGCACCGCAAAAGGCGGAGTGGTTATCGGTATCAGCGATCAGTTTAGCATCCCTGTAAAATACATTGGCGTTGGTGAGAAAATTGGCGACTTACAGGTGTTTAACCGACACGATTTCGTAGACTCGCTTTTCAAATCGGCTGACGAACAAAACGCCTAGATCCTTAGGATTTTACGAGGTGAATGGATACCTCGAGCATTTCTTCGAACGACTCAGCTGCATCGAGTAGAAACTCATCATCGTCCTCTACGTGCCAGCTAATACTCCACGAGTGACCATTGTCGATTCCTTTTTTAATGCGTTGCATGAGCATGAGAATTCCCTTCATGCTGGCTGAATTGAAATAGGGTAAGTGAAAGAGGAATGTTATACTTCCCTTAAGTTGTATTTCGTTTGTATTTATCCAACCTATAGCTCCGTCGTAAAAATCTATTGCATTTACAAGTGTTGAGACACCTTCAATCTTGAAGATGTTGGCCTCTTCGTCGAAGGATACTGACGGGCTGCTTTTGGTGAGTTGACTGATAAAAATAATCATGGCTTTTCAGTCTTTTGCAGCGGTGTTTGAATTCTGCTCACGCAAACGAATGTCTGGTCGGTTTGCTTATGAATCTGAATGTCGATGGATAGTGCTCCTTTTCTTAGAATTTGCAACAGCCCTAGGCCGGCACCCCCCTTCAGTCCCAATTGATCACTGTTTATTTGCTCTTGAAAGGCCACCTTGCGCTGGGCATCATCCATGTCGTGCAATTCGCGTGCATGGTTTTGCAATCGAATGGCGTCACTTTCACTTGCTTCGTTTTCCAATTCAAAGGTGAGAAGGTCTTTTTCGATGGTCCAGGTAAAAGAAACCCGGCTGTCGATGCTGTATCGCATGCCATTGTCGAGTAGCTCAATGGCGAAGCTGCACATTTTTCGTATGTCTTTGCGCGGTCCCAGGCTGCGGTAAAGCACACCCGAAAGCAAATCAACAAAGTCAACAATGCCTCCCTCGTCTATCTTGCCGTAATACCTTAAAGCATTATCTATCATAACTATCCGTTTTCAGTTTATTGGCTCTTGGGTAGAGCTTTTTTCAGTTTAAGTCTGCCATTCTACGACACATCTGTTGAAAGGTTACCGGCTTGGCACCAATCCAAGCGTGAATCGTTGTTTCTTTGCACTGCTCATGAAAACGAAAACACTCCAAAAGAACAAGGTAAACGTTGTAACACTAGGATGCGCCAAGAACATCTTCGATAGCGAGGTCATGATGGCTCAGCTCAAGGCCAATTCGTTTCAGGTTGAACACGAATCGGATGAGCGCGATGCCGAGATTGTAATCGTAAACACGTGCGGTTTTATTGATAATGCCAAGGAAGAGAGCATCAATACCATTCTTGCTTGGGCCAAGGAAAAGGAAAAGGGTAACGTCCATAAGTTGTATGTAACGGGATGCCTTTCGGAGCGATACAAGCCTGAACTGGAGAAGGATATTCCCGAGGTAGATGCGTTTTTTGGAACGCGTGAATTGCCTCGATTACTCAAGACGTTGAAGGCAGATTATAAGCACGAGTTGGTGGGTGAGCGATTGCTGACCACTCCTTCGCATTATGCCTACTTCAAAATTTCGGAAGGCTGCGATCGTCCGTGCTCATTTTGCGCAATACCGCTCATGCGTGGAAAGCATGTTAGCACACCTGCTGAGCAACTGGTGGAAAGCGCGAAAAAACTGGCGGCTTCAGGTACTAAGGAACTTATACTCATTGCTCAGGATCTAACCTACTATGGTCTTGATCTCTATAAGCAACGCAACGTGGCCGATTTAATCAGAAGACTCAGCGATGTGGAAGGCATCGATTGGATACGCTTGCAATATGCTTTTCCTTCCGGCTTCCCGATGGATGTGCTCGATGTAATGAACGAGCGAAGCAACGTCTGCAAATACCTCGATATGCCGCTTCAGCACGGTACAACGAAAATGCTGCAGGCCATGCGCCGTGGCATTACGCGTGAAAAGACGGATGCACTCATTGCTGACATACGCAGCCGTGTGCCCGACATTGCTCTGCGCACAACCCTCATTGCGGGATTCCCCGGCGAAACACAGGCTGATTTTGAAGAGATGCAGCAATGGGTGGAGCAAACACGCTTCGATCGATTGGGAATCTTCACCTACTCTCACGAGGAAAATACGCACGCATATGGAATGAAGGACGATGTGCCTGCCAAAACCAAACGCAAGCGCGCTGACGCGATCATGGAGACGCAATCGCATATTTCATACGACTTGAACCAACGATTTGTTGGAAAGCAAATGGCTGTGCTCATTGACAGGGTCGAAGGCGACAGCTACATCGGACGCACACAATACGATTCGCCCGAGGTCGACAATGAGGTGATCATCCCAACGGCTTCCGGTTATTTGCGCGTTGGCGATTTCGCTCAAGTGCGTATCCTTTCGGCTGAGCACTATGACTTGCATGCGCAACCGGTAAACCATGCATGAACGATGTGAACATGTAGCTGGGGCGAATGATGTACAGCGGTTATGACCTTGGATAAGAATGGACGCACAGCAGTGCGTCCCTACGGTTTCACAATTTCACAATTTCACTAATCACTAAAAATATGAATTTCACAATCGGATCCAAACTAACACATCCCACCTTCGGCGAAGGCGTCGTATTTGGCATGGATGAGCACAAGTATCGTATTTACTTCCGCGAGCACGGCGAAAAGGAGTTGGGAAAGGCCTATGATGGGTTCAGTCTTCTTGAACCCGGACAAGTCGTGGCTTCAACCGTGGAACTGGAAGATGTGGTGGATGCTGTGAAGAATGTATTCGATATGTATTACGAGGTAACCGATATCGTTGAATTGGCCGATAAGTGGGATGGCGGAACCTTGCTAATACAGCCTAAGGACACATCACTGAAGCCGAAGGAAGTGCCGGTCGACAATTTCTTCCACAAGATTGTGATGTTGCGCGATCGACTGCGCGTGTTGGAACAGAAAATTAATGCGCATGCGAAGTTGACCGATTCTGACAAGGTCGAAATGCAGCAGTACATCACGCGTATCTATGGTTCACTTACGACGTTCAATGTTCTCTTCAAATCGAAGAACGATTGGTTTGTGGGTGAGAGTGGCAAGGGAGAGGCAGAGTAGCCGCGTTTCATCGCAATCAACAATTGTTGAAAACCCTTGTTAGTGTCATGTGCGTAATCGACTGATTTAAGTCGTGCTAATTTCCATCTGTGTCTAGTACATTTCAATTGCTTTTCCGACTGAAGAGCAACGCTTTTCAATGGAAGATCGTTTCAGAATCCACGCGGGACGAAGAATTGACAAGGATTCAAAAGTTGAATAGAGATTTCGAAAACCTGTTGACCCTCTATTTTGGTTGATATGGACAACAGCATTTTGGCTCAGGGCCAATGCCCCGACTTAGAGTCGGCTGATTTTAGGCAATCAGGCATTTGGCGGAAGTTTCGGAAGTGAGATTTCGAATGCCCCATAGTGGGAGCAGTGAGCAAAGGTTGGAGAATCTTTCGTAGGCTTTGAAAGGGCGTCAATCTCAGAATCCCGTGTGGATTTTTTATTTGGCATGCGCCCCTCTGCGCATGTTTCTTTGCAGCATGAATCAATCGACCCAACTGCCCGTTATGGAAACCTTCTACACCGTTCAGGGAGAAGGAGCCTATGCCGGGGCCCCGGCGTATTTCATTCGCTTGGCCGGTTGTGATGTTGGGTGCGTGTGGTGCGATGTAAAAGAAAGTTGGGATGCGGAAAAACATCCCCTGCAATCCGTTGAACGATTGACTGAAGACGTGATTCAATCGGGAGCATCCATTTGTGTTATCACCGGTGGCGAACCAACCATGCACAACCTGGAAGAACTCACCCGCGCATTGCGAGCCCGTGGCATTCGAACACACTTGGAAACTTCCGGCACGCAGGCGCTCACGGGTGAATGGGACTGGATAACGTTTTCCCCCAAAAAATTCAAGGCGCCCCTTCAAGAGTATTATGCGAATTCGCACGAATTGAAAGTGGTCATTAACCATGTGAGCGATATTTTGTGGTCGCAAGAACATGCCGATAAAATGTCTTCTCAAACGATGTTCTATATGCAGCCTGAATGGGAAAAAAGAGAGGTAATGCAAGGACACATTCTGGATTATATCCGTCGCAACACGCGCTGGCGTATCTCTGTGCAAACGCACAAGTATCTGGGGGTCGATTAATTACTCCTCGACATACAGAGCTATCTTCTTCACGCCATTCACATCGATGCTCCCTCTGAACATACCTGTAGTTGTAAACGGCATGGCGATGTTTCCTTGTCGGTCAATGGCAATGCAGCCGCCGCGACCTTTGATGCCTTTCAGTTTGTGCATAACCACCGAGTCACAGGCAGCCTGAAGCGATAGGTTTTGATACCGTATCATGGATGAAATGTCGTGCGCCACATTGAGGCGTATGAAGTCTTCGCCTTTGCCGGTGCAGCTCACTGCGCATGTAGCATTGTCGGCGTATGTGCCGCAGCCAATCAGGGGTGAATCACCCACACGGCCGTAGCGCTTGTTCGTCAGTCCACCGGTTGAAGTACCGGCTGCTATGTTGCCGTGAATGTCGAGCGCTACGCAACCCACGGTTCCGTATTTCTCTTCTCTCGGTTTCGAATTATTCGAAGCTTGCTTTTTACCGCTGTGATCCAGCTCTGTTTTGTCGTCTTCGATGGCCTCTTGCAATTGCTCCCAGCGGTGTTGAGTGAAAAAATAGGAGGTGTCTACAAGTTCGATGCTATGCTCTTTTGCAAAAGCTTCGGCGCCCTCCGAGTGCAGCAGTATGAATTCTGAATGTTCCATAACACTGCGGGCACCACTTATGGGGTTTTTCATGTGACGAACACCGGCCACGGCTCCGCATTCAAGGTTAGATCCGTTCATGATGGCAGCATCCAGTTCGTTGTGACCATCGTGTGTAAATACTGCGCCTTTTCCCGCATTAAATAGAGGGCAGTCTTCCAACACGCGAATGGCACTCTCTACGGCTTCTACAGAGGTGCCGCCGCCCGAAAGCACAGTCTCACCGGCTGCGAGCGCCTCGTTGAGCGCAGTTTTATACGCTTCTTGTTCTTCGGCAGTAAGATTCATTTTCACCAGATTCCCGGCGCCGCCGTGTATTGCAATAGCGAATTTTCCTTCCATAGTTGGTGGGGGTGTTTTTTGATTATTGCCGGTGCATGCAGCCAACAGCAGAACGAAGAACCACAGCGTGGAGAAATTTTTCATGGTATTTTAATCGAAGCATTCAAGCCGAGCACAAAGTAGGTGTTGTTGCCACCTGAGCGCTGCAGCTGCTGTTGAATTTGGTAGTATACATCGAACCGCACGTTGTCATTGCGTGTGTAAGATACACCTGTTGCAATGCGATATTGGTCAATGCCCTTGCGGCGCAGATGATTCAGCGGTTCCATGACTTCAGCGGAAACGTATGGCGCTAAATAGTAGTTGATGCGATAGCGCACAGCAATTCGATTGCGATTGTACCACACAGGTCCTTTGAACGCATCATTGAAGTGCTCGCCATAAACGAGCTGCTGCAATCGATTGCGAAGGCTAAAGCCCCATTTTCCGTAACTCTTGCTCCACGTGAGCGTGTGGTAATACAAGTTGCGTCTGCTGTAGGTGTTGTCGAGTTGTCGAAATTGAATGATGCGTGTATGCAACTCCGTGTTGAGGTTTCGATTGATGCGGTATCCAATCGAACCATCCGTAAACGCAAACCAGAGCTCATGCAAATTCTGATTGAACATAGCTTGCGCTCCGAGCGATACATCCCAAGCGCGGTTGATGTTTTTCGATACCGTGATGCCCGTCAACCCGGTGAAATCCTGTTGCTGGCAATAGGAAGAATGGACAACGAGCAGGAGAAGGAAAAGCGATATGTTTTTAACGCGTCTCAATAGGTGTATTCTATGCTTTTGTCGTATGTGATTACTCCCTCTGCATTGGTAGTTGTCTTGCCTGTTAGCATGCCTCTGTTGTCGTAAGTGAAGGTCGTTTTCTTCTTCAGTTTTCCGGCCTTGTCATAAACGATTTCGCTGATGCGATCATCGAAGTTGTTATACGCATATTCTATGCGTTCTGCAGGCAGGTTGTTTTCAATGGTTGTTTTCTGAGTTAATCGATTCCAGCGGTCATACTCCTGTTCTACTACAGTTGTTTTCTTTTCAATCGAATCTGCGATACTGTGTCGTATGGTTTTGCCTTTGCGGTTGTAAGTGAATTGTTCTGTACGCACACAAATGCTGTCTGCATTGAAATATTCGATGGACGTCTCTCGGCCTTTTTTGTCGTAGCGGGTTACTTCAATCGATAACTCCTTTTGACCTTTTTGCAGTTGTTCGGTTTTGGTGCTAACAACGCGTATGCCTCTCGATTGAATTTGCTTCGCGTCTTGGCTCAGCGCCATGAATGGCAATATCGAAATCAAGAATAAAATGAGTGCGTGTTTCATGGCTGAGTAAGAATTTCAAATCGTTCGATTTCGATTTCTTCTTTTCGTTCTTCTATGGTAACCTTTTTGATGATTGGGCTCTGTGCGTCAATAGCTGCAGGATCGAAGCCGTAAACGTATAGTGTGTAATCGCCGGGATAGAGAAATGAGAAACGAAACTCACCATTGT
>CALQJP020000054.1 GCA_943330925.2 Chryseobacterium gleum | reverse complement strand
GATCGTAGAAGAACCGCCCGAAAAAACGATTTTCCTTTTCGTGGCCAATAGTCTCGAAAACATCTTGCAAACAATTCTGTCGCGCGTTCAAGTTGTTTACGTGCCAAAGGTGGATGATGAAGCTATTCTACAATCCCTCATGAGCCTTGGTTCTTCAAGTGAAAAGGCGCAAGAGATTGCACACTTTGCACACGGCGATTGGAACAAAGCCTTGCAATTGCTGCATTCCAAAAATCCGGATGAGAACTACGCCATTCAATTCCAGCATTGGATGCGCATGTGTTATAAGAAAGACGTGCCCGGCATTGTTCGCTGGTCCGATGAAATGCACAAACTCAATCGCGAAGACCAAAAACACTTTCTGACCTACGCCCTGGATCAAGTAAGGCAAAACCTCGTACTCAATTATACCGGCGCCGACTTTGTGAGACTAAACAATTCCGAAAAAAGCTTTTCGGATAAGTTCGCGCCCTTCATAAACGACCTCAACGCGGAAGAGCTGATGGAAGAAATTACAGAAGCCTTTCACGATGTGTCGCGCAATGCATACACCAAGTTGGTGCTCACCGATTTATCGTTTAAGCTGCATTACTTGCTCACCCGCAAGGCCGAAGCTTAAAGCAAGCGCATTTGAACATGCCATGTTGGCAAATGCGTTCATCAATCCCGGTTAAATGTTTTTCCTCCGTATTTTTGAACCTGTATGAAGACTTCATTCGCCTATGGGCGAATTGAATGGATGCAGTTGAAACAAACACGGCGGACCACTAGCGGCCGTCACACTTTGATTACTTATGGGATGTTCAAGTTGTTCTTCCGGTGCCAATGGGTTGCCCGGAGGATGTAAAAATAACGGCGCGTGCGGCACCTACGGCTGCAACAAGTTAGATGTGTTCGATTGGTTGGCCGGCATGGAATTGCCGCAAGGCCAGAAACCATTCGACATTGTAGAAGTGCGCTTTAAAAACAGTAGAAAAGGATTCTATCGCAATGCAGGCAACCTCGAGCTCTATGCTGGGGATGTTATTTGTGTCGACGTTTCACCGGGTTTCGATGTTGGGGTGGTTAGCCTTACAGGTGAACTGGTCAAAATACAGATGAAACGCAAAGACATCAAAGACAACTACGAGGTTAAGAAAGTACTGCGAAAAGCAACCGAAGATGACATTAACCGCTGGCAAGATGGTCGCAAACTCGAGCAGAATACGATGATGCGTGCGCGCACCATCGCGCACGATTTGCGACTGGAAATGAAGCTGAGCGACGTGGAGTATCAAGGCGATAAAACCAAGGCCACCTTCTTCTACACAGCCGACGACAGGGTTGACTTCCGCGAGCTGATAAAAAGGTATGCAGAGGAATTTCGTGTGCGCGTTGACATGCGCCAAATCGGTTATCGCTACGAGGCCGGCCGACTGGGCGGTATTGGCAGCTGTGGCCGTGAGCTTTGCTGTTCCAGCTGGCTCACCGATTTTCGCGCAGTAAGCACCAGTGCAGCGCGCTATCAGCAATTGTCGCTCAACCCAACGAAACTGGCAGGACAATGCGGCAAGTTGAAATGCTGCCTCAACTTTGAGCTGGATCAATATGTTGAAGCGCTTCGTGACTTCCCCTCTGTCAACACGCGACTGCGATTGCCAAAAGGCACGGCATCGCATTTCAAGACCGATATTTTTCAGCGTGTTATGTTCTTCACCTACGACGGTCAGCCAGGCGAACCGCCGTTCCCCATGAGCATCGACTCGGTGAAAGAAATCATCGAGAAAAACAAAAAGGGAATTGAGATTGAAGACATCGACCAATTCCTGATTGAGGAAATAGTAGAAAAGGACACCGACTTTGCTGAAGTGGTTGGGCAGGATAGCCTCACCCGATTCGATAAAACCCGCAATCAGTCGCGCGGCGGCCGCAACCGTGGTCGCAAAAACGACGGGCGCGGCCCGCAAGACAGAGGCAACAGGCCCCCACGCCCGGAAGGCGAGAAAAACCAAGAAGCACCCGCTCAGCGCAATGAACGTGGACCACGACCTGAGCGCAGTGAACAAGGACCGCGTCCTGAGCGCCGTGAGCAAGGACCTCGTCAAGATCGTCAGCAACGTCCCAATCAAGGGCCTCCGCGCGAAGGCAATGCTCCGCGAGGTGATCGTCCGCCGAGAGAACCAAAGACCCCTGCACAACCCGGAAATCCAACTACCGGAGGCAATAACGAGCCAAAAGGAAATCGCGACAATCGCGGTGGAGGCGGACGCAGACACCCCCGCAACCGCGGACCTAAAGGCAATGAAGCCGGAGGAAATCCTGCGCCGAACAATCCACCCGCATGAGAATTATAGGTATATTCATAATTACCGCAACGTGCTTGGTATCTTGCGAATCGCCCAGTGAATTCGAGAGCAACCAACCCATCAATCCACAAGGATGGAGCGCTGTTGAGCCTGTTCATTTCGAATTCGAAACGAACGACACCATTCAACTGCACAACTTTTACATTGACGTGCGCAACCGCGAGGATTATGCATTCAGCAATATCTTCTTCTATGTTGAAATGGAATTCCCCAATGGAAAAAAGTCGATTGACACTGTAGAATGCATGCTTGCCAACGAACAGGGGCAATGGCTCGGAGAGCCCACCGCCAACCTTTTCGACCACGAGTTTCTCTATCAGCGGGCCAAACAATTTCCATTGGGAGGCCGCTACAAAATTGACATTCGGCACGGCATGCGTGTGGATGAACTGAAAGGCATTTCTGACGTGGGTTTCAAGCTCACCCACACCAAGCAGTAATTGCCTCGGGTCTAGCTTATTTGTACTCGGAAAAAATTCGGCTGTTTAGTCTTTATTTCCTAGGCATACGATTAATTTTACCGCCAATTCAAAAAACCGCTCAAGGACCCTATGGAATCTACTCCTTCCCTTGCCTCGCAATACCTGCCCATCATCGCGATGGCAGTAATTGCATTGGGCTTCGTGGTGACCACCATGCTGGCTACTCACTTTCTCGGACCCAAACGAAAAACACAAGTGAAAAGTGATCCGTTTGAGTGTGGTGTTGAGGTGCAGGGAAATGCACGCTCGCCTTTTTCCATCAAATATTTCCTGGTAGCTATTCTCTTCGTCCTCTTCGACGTAGAGGTTATTTTCATGTACCCATGGGCGGTGAACTTCAAAGAACTCGGACTGTTTGGTTTGATAGAGATGTTCTCATTCATGGGGCTCATGATTGTCGGTTTGATTTACATCATCCGACGCGGTGCTTTGAAGTGGGAATAACCCTATCGCGGAAAGCGCATTCTCAAACAGTTCTTCATCTTCTTTTCATCACGAAATGACAACCAACGTTGATATCAAAAGCGAATACAAACCAGAAGGCTTGGAAGGCCAAGGTTTTTTCGCAACCAGCCTCGACAAAGCGGTAGGTTTGGCTCGTGCCAATTCACTTTGGCCTTTGCCCTTTGCCACCTCTTGTTGCGGTATCGAGTTCATGGCAACCATGGCATCGCACTACGACCTTTCTCGTTTCGGAATGGAGCGCTTAAGCTTCTCACCGCGCCAGGCCGATTTGCTCATGGTGATGGGTACCATCTCGAAGAAAATGGCTCCCATTCTCCGCCAGGTATACGAACAGATGGCCGAGCCGAAGTGGGTACTCAGCATGGGCGCCTGCGCAAGCAGCGGTGGCATTTTCGACACCTACTCCGTGCTGCAAGGAATTGACCGCATCATTCCGGTCGACGTGTACATTCCGGGTTGCCCGCCTCGTCCTGAGCAAGTGCTCGACGGCATTCTGAAAATTCAGGAGCTCGCCAAAAACGAAGGCCGCTCGCGCCGCACCTCACCCGAATACAAAGCCATGCTCGCCAAATACGGTCTAGAATAATGCATCACGAAATACATCCATCGGCATCTCCCGCAACCGTTGAGTTGCATAACCAAATCAAAGATGCCCTCATCCAATCGTTCGAAAACGACATAACCGGCTCACAAATCGATTACGATTTCCCTGTGTTCTCAGTTGCGAAAAATCGTATTCACGATGTGTTGGAGTTCTTGAAAAATCACAACGAATTCGAGTTCACCTTCCTCACTACACTGTGCGGAGTGCACTATCCTGACAACGCAGGGCAAGAATTTGCGCTTGTATATCAACTCCACAACATGCAAAAGAACTGGCGTGTGCGCATCAAAACATTCATGGCCGACAAAGACCTGAATGTGCCCACTGCCACCGACCTCTGGCTTGGTGCCAACTGGATGGAACGTGAAGCATTCGACTTCTACGGATTCCGTTTTACCGGCCACCCCGACTTGCGCCGCATCCTCAACATGGATGAAATGAACTACCACCCGTTGCGAAAAGAATACGCACTGGAAGACGCCGGCCGCGACGACAAACAAGATAAATACTTCGGACGATAAGATCATGAAAGGAACTTCAGGAAACATCGGACAAACCTTTGCGACTGCTTCGCAGGTTACAGATCAGAAGGATTACTCCATTCTCAATCTTGGTCCAACACACCCTGCTACACACGGTATCTTTCAAAACATCCTCACCATGGATGGAGAAATTATCGTAAAAGCAGAACCTACCATCGGCTACATACACCGCGCTTTCGAAAAGCTCGCTGAACGCCGTCCGTACAATCAAATTACTCCCATCACCGACCGTCTCAACTACTGCTCATCGCCTATCAATAACATGGGTTGGCACATGACGGTTGAGAAGTTGATTGGATGCGAAGTGCCCAAACGCGCGCAATACCTGCGCGTAATTATCATGGAGCTTTCACGCATAGCCGATCACATTGTTTGCGATACGGTTATCGCAGTAGATACAGGAGCCATGACAGGTTTTCTTTACCTCTTCCAATGGCGCGAAAAGATCTACGAGATTTTCGAAGAGATATGCGGCGCTCGCCTCACCACCAATATTGGTCGTATAGGCGGCATGGAGCGCGACTTCAACGAGAAAGCCTGGAATCGTATTCATGCATTCTTGAAAGAGTTTCCAAAGGCACTTAGAGAATTCGATAAGCTCGTAACCCGCAACCGCATCTTCATGGACCGCACCGTCAACTGCGGAGCCATCAGTGCTGAGAACGCGCTTGCCTACAGCTTCACAGGCCCCAACCTGCGTGCTGCAGGTGTCGATTACGACGTGCGTGTAATGAGTCCGTATTCTTCCTACGAAGATTTCGATTTCATCATTCCCGTAGGAACCAATGGTGATACCTACGACCGTTACATGGTGCGTATGGAAGAGATGTGGCAAAGCATGCGCATCATTGAACAGGCCATCAAGAATATGCCCGATGGCTCATACCATGCGGAAGTACCTGAGTTTTACCTGCCCCCCAAAGAAGACGTATACAGCAAAATGGAAGCGCTCATTTACCAATTCAAAATTGTAATGGGTGAAACGGATGTTCCGAAAGGAGAGGTGTATCATGCTGTAGAAGGCGGCAATGGCGAATTGGGATATTACCTTATCAGCGACGGCGGACGCACTCCGTATCGATTGCACATGCGTCGTCCGTGCTTCATCTACTACCAAGCCTATCCTTCGATGATTGAAGGCGGAATGCTCAGCGATGCTATTCTTACCATGAGTAGCATGAACGTAATCGCAGGCGAACTAGACGCATAACAAACCTACACACGACACTCACAGCAACATGTCTGATAACAAGGAATACAAATTTTCGGATGAAACAATGGCTGCGGCGCAGCGCATCATTCGGAGATATCCGGAAGGAAAACAAAAGAGCGCACTCATTCCGCTCTTGCATTTAGCGCAAGCCGAATTCGACGGATGGTTGAGCCCCGGTGCAATGGATTGTGTTGCAGCACTGCTGCAAATACAACCTATCGAAGCATATGAGGTGGCTTCATTCTACTCCATGTTCAATCTGAAGCCCGTTGGCAAATGTGTGATCGAAGTGTGCCGCACTTCTTCATGCTGGCTATTGGGCGCGGAAGACATCGTGCGACACATCGAGAAAAAGCTGAATATTCATGTAGGTGAAACATCCAAAGACGGCATGTTCACACTGAAAACGGTGGAGTGCCTGGGCTCATGTGGCACCGCTCCGATGCTGCAGTGCGGAGGTGATTATTACGAAAACCTCACCTTCGAAAAGGTCGACAACCTGCTCGACAAATTGAAGTCGGAAGACAAACGCCGTGTGTACACTAAAGACGATATGATCAACATCTGATGGGACACAAACTATTACTCGCCAACGACCATATTGAAGGCATCCACAAACTGGATGTTTATCGCAAGAATGGAGGTTATTCTACGCTTGAAAAAGCGTTGAAGACCATGACATCCGAACAGGTTGTCGAAGAAGTGAAAGCCAGTGGACTGCGTGGCCGCGGAGGCGCAGGCTTTCCAACCGGCATGAAATGGGGCTTCATTGCCAAGCCTGAAGGCGTGCCGCGTTACCTCGTATGCAATGCCGACGAAAGCGAACCGGGCACGTTCAAAGATCGCTACCTCATGGAGCGCATTCCGCACTTGCTCATTGAAGGTATGATCACCGCAAGTTTCGCACTCGGTGCTCGCACCTCCTACATCTACATACGCGGCGAATATTTCTACGTAGCGCGCATTCTTGAGCAAGCAATTGCTGAAGCGTATGAGGCGGGCCTCCTTGGCAAGAACATCATGAACTCGGGCTTCGACCACGACTGCTACGTGCAGGTTGGAGCCGGAGCGTATATCTGCGGTGAGGAAACCGCCCTTATCGAATCGCTCGAAGGGAAACGCGGTAATCCTCGCATAAAGCCACCTTTCCCTGCGATTGCTGGTTTGTATGGCTGCCCTACAGTGGTCAACAACGTGGAAACCATTGCAGCTGTTGTCCCTATCGTGAAAGATGGCGGCGCTGCTTATGCTGCTATTGGTGTTGGCAAAAGCACCGGTACAAAACTCATTTCAGCTTCGGGTCACATCAACAAACCGGGTGTATATGAAATTGAAATGGGCGTGCCCGTTGAAGAGTTTATCTATTCCGACCAATACTGCGGAGGCATTCGCAATGGTAAAAAACTGAAGGCAGTAGTTGCAGGTGGTTCATCCGTTCCGATTCTTCCCGCCGACTTGATATTGAAAACAGCTGCAGGTGAACCGCGACTGATGACGTATGAAAGTCTTGCAGATGGTGGTTTTGCCAGCGGAACCATGCTTGGTTCGGGCGGATTCATTGTGATGGATGAAGACACCAGCATTGTGAAAAACCTTTGGAACTTCACCCGTTTCTACCACCATGAAAGCTGCGGGCAATGCTCGCCTTGTCGCGAGGGTACCGGATGGATGGAAAAAATCCTTCACAAGATTCTCGATGGCAACGGCACCTTAGCCGATGTGGATTTGCTCTGGGATATTCAAAGCAAAATCGAAGGAAAAACCATTTGCCCGCTGGGCGATGCAGCCGCATGGCCTGTAGCCAGCGCCATTCGACACTTCCGCAGCGACTTCGAAGAATACGTGCGCAATGGAAAGAGCATCAAAGACGTAAAACATTACTTCCGACTCAACCAGCTGGCTGAAGCCTAATCCATGAACCACGTGCGCTTACATAGTTGGTTGTTACTGATGCTTGTTGCCTCTATGGCGCATGCCCAGTGGCTTCCTGAAATGCAGCGCAAGGGAAATGTATTCGGGGGCTGGGGCTGGAATCGCGCGGCTTATACAAACAGTGATATTCACTTCACGGGAGAAGGCTATGACTTCACCCTGCTCGACGTGCAGGCAAAGGATCGTCAAACCCAATTCAAAGCCGAAACCTATTTCGGGTTGAAAACGCTCACGATTCCGCAAACCAATATAAAACTCGGCTATTTCATTCGTGAGAACATCGCGCTCACGCTCGGTGTAGATCACATGAAATATGTAATGGTTCAAAATCAAAAAGTATCGTTCGAGGGCAACATCACGGATGAAACTTACATGAGCATGGTGAACGAAAACTCAGTGAAGTTGACACCCGAGTTTCTCACCTACGAGCACACCGACGGGTTGAATTATCTGCTCGCGGAAATCGAGTTCTATCAAGGCATCTACGCTAGCAGCTTTCTCGATGTCAATGCCTATGGTGGAATAGGTGCAGGCGCACTCATGCCCAAAAGCAACGTGAAGTTGATGGGTTACCCACGCAACGACGCCTATCATTTAGCCGGATTCGGCACCAACATCAAATGCGGAGCTGAAGTATTAATGGGCAATCATTTTTACCTGCGCGGAGAAGCGAAGCTGGGCTACATCAACATGCCCTCCATCGTTACACGCCAAGCGAGTATCGATGACAGAGCATCACAGCAATTTGGATTTGCAGCCATCGATTTTATGTTTGGCTTCAACATACCCTCACGTAAGAACAAAGTACAACCGTTAGAACCTACTTCACCAACTGCCGGTTGAGTGAACGAAATAATACAGAAATGGCAAAAGTTACAATCGACGGAATAAGCATTGAAGTACCCGATGGCACTACCATCCTTCAAGCTGCACGCATGATTGGTGGCGACATCGTGCCGCCTACCATGTGCTATCATTCCAAGCTAAAGACCAGCGGCGGCTACTGCCGTACCTGCATCGTTAAGGTGAGCAAGGGCAGTGAAAAAGATCCTCGTCCCATGCCCAAGCCGGTGGCCTCTTGCCGCACCACGGTGATGGATGGCATGGAAGTGCAAAACCTCACCTCACCCGATTTGCTTGAAGCACGCGCAGGTGTTGTGGAGTTCTTGCTCATCAACCATCCGCTCGATTGCCCCGTGTGCGACCAGGCAGGTGAATGTGATTTGCAAAATCTCGCTTACGAAAATGGTAAGGCAGGTACTCGCTATGAATTCCCACGTCGTGAGTTTGAACGCATCGACATCGGCGATAAAATTCAGTTGCACATGAACCGATGCATCCTTTGCTATCGTTGTGTGAAAACAGCTGATCAGATAACCGATGGTCGCGTGCACGGTGTGATCAACCGCGGTGATGTAGCTGAAATTTCAACCTATATCGAAAACGCAATCGACAACGACTTCTCGGGCAACGTCATCGATGTGTGCCCGGTAGGTGCGCTCACCGACAAGACCTTCCGTTTCAAGAGTCGCGTGTGGTATACCAAGCCAATGGATGCGCATTGCAACTGCACCAAATGCTCAGGCAAAGTGCGCCTGTGGTTCAAAGGCGAAGAAGTATTGCGCGTGACGGGGCGTCGCGATCAGTTTGGCGAAGTAACCGACTGGATTTGCAACGAATGCCGCTTCGACAAGAAGAAGACCAGCGACTGGACCATTGAAGGCCCTGCGCACATCGACCGTGACTCTGTGGTTTCAGCCAACCATTATGAAAGTTTGAAGGCGTTGAAGACCGACATTGAACGCCAGCGCAAGTCACTGCCTCACGGCGACAAAGTAACGCTCGGCCACGGAGCACTCGACCCCAACAACCAATAAGAAACAGAACAAGCTACCGCTATGGATGCAATGCTTATATACAAACTCATTCTCTGCGTAATCGTGTTTGTCATTTCACTCGGAATGGCAGCCTACATGACGTGGGGTGAGCGCAAACTGGCCGCCATTCTGCAAGACCGCGTAGGTCCCGACAGAGCAGGCCCGCTGGGACTTCTTCAACCCATCGCCGATGGTGTGAAGATGTTCATGAAGGAAGAAATGCTTCCTTCAAAATCCAACCGATTCCTCTTCATTCTTGGTCCATGCCTTTTCATGATTACCGCCTGCATGACAGGTGCCGTAATTCCATGGGGAAGTGGATTCACGATTGGCGATGTTACCTACCCTATGCAAATCACCGACATCAACATCGGGCTTCTTTATTTGCTGGGCGTTGTAAGTATCGGTGTGTACGGTATTATGATTGGCGGCTGGGCTTCCAACAACAAGTATTCGCTGCTCGGTGCGTTGCGCGCATCATCGCAAATGATTTCGTATGAAGTTGCGATGGGACTCGCGCTCATCGCCTTGGTGATGATGACCGGCACCTTGAGCCTTGGTGAAATTTCGCGCCAGCAAGATGCTGGTTTTGCCAACGTTGTATACCAACCACTGGGTTTCCTCATCTTCATCATTTGTGCATTTGCAGAAACCAACCGTGCGCCTTTCGACTTGCCTGAGTGTGAAAGCGAATT
>CALQJP020000053.1 GCA_943330925.2 Chryseobacterium gleum | reverse complement strand
TCGAGCACTTGCAAAAGCACGTTGAACACGTCGGGGTGTGCCTTCTCAATTTCATCTAGCAGAATAACCGAATACGGCTTTCTTCGAACGGCCTCAGTGAGCTGCCCTCCCTCATCGTAGCCCACGTATCCGGGAGGAGCACCCACTAATCGACTTACCGTATGGCGCTCCTGATACTCGCTCATATCTATGCGTGTCATCGCATTTTCATCGTTGAACAGAAAATCACTCAATGCCTTGGCCAGTTCTGTTTTACCCACGCCGGTTGTTCCCAGGAAGATGAAAGAACCAATGGGTTTGCGTTCATCGCTTAGTCCTGCTCGGCTTCGACGCACGGCATCGCTCAGAGCCACGATTGCCTCGTGCTGACCCACTACGCGTTTGCCGAGTTCATCCTCGAGTCGCAACAACTTCGCGCGTTCGCTTTCCACCAGCGCCTTTACAGGTATGCCCGTCCAACGAGAAACCACATCTGCAATCTCTTCCGGATCTACTTCTTCCTTCAGCATCTTGGAATTTAATTGAAGCTCCTGCAATTTGACGCGACCTTCGTCAATCCGTTGCTCTTGCTCTTTCATGCGGCCATAGCGAATCTCCGCTACGAGTCCGTAGTTTCCTTCACGCTCAGCTTGCTCGGCTTGCAACTTCAAATCTTCGATTGAAGCTTTTGCGTTTTGAATGGTTTCTACCACATCCTTTTCGCTCTGCCATTTTGCAGCAAGCGCATTTCGCTCCTCGCTTAGTTCACCGATGACTCTATTCAAGTCAGCAAGTTTCACTTCATCGCCCTCCCGTTTGATGGCCTCGCGTTCAATTTCAAGCTGCATGATTTTACGCTCCAATTCATCGAGCTCCATGGGTTTGGAGTTGATTTCCATGCGCAACTTGGAAGCGGCTTCGTCTATTAAGTCTATAGCCTTGTCAGGCAAAAAACGATCGGTGATATAACGCTGCGAGAGTTCCACTGCAGCTATGATGGCGTCGTCTTTTATCTGAACCTTGTGATGGGTTTCATACTTTTCCTTCAATCCGCGGAGAATGGAAATAGCCGCATCACGATCGGGCTCATCAATCATCACTTTTTGAAAGCGGCGTTCGAGCGCCTTGTCTTTCTCGAAGTATTTCTGATATTCATTCAACGTGGTTGCGCCAATGGCACGCAGCTCCCCGCGTGCCAGTGCCGGCTTCAGAATATTGGCGGCATCCATCGCTCCTTCTCCACCACCTGCGCCCACGAGCGTGTGGATTTCATCAATGAAGAGGATTATTTCACCATCGCTCTTTTGCACTTCGTTCACTACGGCTTTCAATCGCTCTTCGAACTCACCCTTGTATTTGGCTCCTGCGATGAGCGCAGCCATATCGAGCGAATACATCTGCTTTGTCTTGAGATTCTCAGGAACGTCGCCGTTGATGATGCGGTGTGCAATACCTTCTGCTATGGCTGTTTTACCCGTACCCGGTTCGCCGATGATAATCGGATTGTTTTTCGTGCGGCGCGAAAGAATCTGCATCACACGGCGAATCTCTTCATCGCGCCCTATCACCGGGTCGAGCTTCCCATCGCGTGCGAGTTTGTTCAAATTCTTCGCATACTTCTCGAGCGAATTGTAAGTCTCTTCTTGCGATGCCGAAGTAACACGCTGGCCTTTTCGCAACTCAAGAATCGCCTTTTTCAATTCTTTGGAAGTAACACCCGCGTCTCGCATCATTTGAGAAGCTTTGTCGTTGCCTTCACCTATAGCGAGCAACAAGTGCTCAATAGCAACAAACTCATCGTTGAATTCCTTCAGAAAATTCTGGGCTCGATTGATGGACACGTTTGCCTCCGAAGAAAGGCTCATGCTCCCGCCGCTTACCTTCGGAAAGCTGTCGAGCATTTTTTCCAATGCCTGTTGCAGCATCGCAACATTGACGTTTAGCTTCTTCAACAAGAAAGGAGTAATAGTGGTATCAGCAAGCATTACACCCTGGAGTAGGTGCGCGTTTTCAATCGTTTGATGGCCCTTCTCCAAAGCAACCTGTTGTGCCTTTTGAATGGCCTCTTGTGTTTTCAGCGTGAATTTTGAGAAATCCATATTTTTCGAATTTGGCGTCTGTTTACCAATGCTAATACCACTGCTAAAGAGCAGTAATTATGACATTGTTTCTTGAAAATGACTGTCTTATTTGTCGCAGTGTAAGCAAGAAATCGGGTAAATTGGCAGACTTAAATCAATCTGGAAATTTTGCGCATTGCTTTAGTCGGCTATATGGGGTCTGGAAAATCGACCGTCGGCAAATTGCTTTCAGAGCGCATGAGTATTCCTTTCATTGATTTGGATAAAGTGATTGAAACGCGTGAAGGGAAAACAATCGCTGCATTGTTTGGCGAAAAGGGCGAAACGTATTTCCGACAGCTTGAATCAAATGCTTTAATGGAAATCTTATCCCAAAACACCCCATTCATACTGGCCACCGGTGGAGGAACACCTTGTTTTTTGGATCACATGCGCCGACTGAATGAGCATTGCCACACCGTTTACTTAAGATGTTCAGCGCACATTATTCAAATGCGAATTGCACATTCAGCAGAAACTCGCCCCCTTCTTTCTCAACAATTAGAGGGAATAGAAAAACACATGCTTGAACGCGAAATGACCTACTCTCAAGCGCACTTCATCGTTAATGGTGAGTTACCCCCGAGTGAATTGGTCGGCATGATTACCGGCAACTTTTGCTGATAGAGCCTCGATCGCGAATCCATTTTTTGTATCATTCATAAAATGCATGCATTTTATTAATTTCCTCAACTGATTTTGGTTGTTTTTGTCATTTTTAAACACATATTGTTGACAACCAATCCATTATTTATTCTCAACTTTACCAACATGAACATGGAGTCAAAGCAGAGAGAGGCATTCAGCAAGGTGGTAATGGCCCTATTAGATGCAAAAAACTTGTCGCAAAGGCAGGTTGCACTTGATTTAGATACAAGTCCTTCGAACTTTAATCAACGTATTCTTGCCGGTAGTATGCGCCCGGGAATGATTATGCAATTCAACAAATTGTTGAATGTTGATTTGTTGCGACTGGTTTACCTATATGAACAAGGAGAAAGTCTGGGTTCGATTATCGAGTATGCCCTTCATGCGGAATCAAAATCAATGACGAGTACAGATTTGCAGCCGACTGCAGAAATGTATGATATGATTGTGGCTCAAAACAAAACCATTTCTGAACTCCAATTGCAAATAAAAGACTTGGTGTCGCAGTTGCATAAATGGCTTGAGTATGACATGCAAAAGACTGAGCAGCAACTGGAAGTAATTTCAATGATTAAAGCGCAAAAGGAAAGCAACAAAATCTAGGGCTCAGGCTAATCTAGATAAACAGCTTCCTTACCCTTCGTCAGATTCACTGTAACATGTTCTCTCAAATTGGTTGAGAGGGTCAACCCTACAATATCCGGTCGAATAGGAAACTTCCTGTGATAGCGATCCACCAGCGTTACAATCGTGAGCGATTTAATATCTACCTCAAGTAAAAATCGCGCAGCATACATCAGTGTTTTGCCGCTGTTCAGCACATCATCAATAAGCACCACCGATTTTCCTTTCAGCGCCTTCAACTCGCCTGTGAATTGAAGTGGTTCCGAAAGCGGTTTATCCTTGTTTAGTTTAATCTCCTCGATGGTCAATGCAAGTTCACTGATTTCCGATAACTGCTTGAACAATCGATTGGCGAGCTGACTGCCACGTCCTTCGATACCAACCAAAACGAGCTCCTTTTCCTTGTAGTGATTCTCATGAATTTCATGGGTCATGCGAATCAACTTCTGGTTGATTTGTCGGGCGTTTAAGATGAGGGTTGGCTCTTTGGTCATTGCTTCAAAAATACACAAATCGATCAATTCAACTCAAACCAGGCCACCGTTTCTACGTGTGAAGTATGTGGGAATTGATCCACGAGACTCATTCTTCGCAAGGAATAGCCGGCAGCCAGCAAGTCGATGGTATCGCGGGCCTGTGTAGCGGGGTTGCACGAAACGTATACAATGCGGCGTGCTCCCAACGCAATAATTTTCCGCAAGGTTTTCGGAGCAATTCCACCTCGAGGCGGATCGAGCACTGCACAGCCAATGCGACCTTGATATTGCGGATACTCGAGCAAGAACTTCCCTACATCGGCTGCGAAAAACTCAAGGTTATCGACCTCATTGCGCTCTGCATTGCGACGTGCGTCGAGAATGGCCGCTTCGACAATATCGACACCGATAATTTTTTTACCGCTTTCCTTGGCCAACAACTGAGTAATGGTGCCCGTTCCGCAAAACAGATCAAGGATTACAGTGCCATCGTCAGAATCGCGCACGCCCGCATACTCGAGCACTTTAGAATAGAGCTTTTCAGCGCTACGCGGATTGGTCTGGAAGAAACTCGTCATGCTGATTTCGAATTTCAATCCATGAATGTTCTCTACGATAAACGGGCTTCCCCACAGCAATTTCGTTTGTCCGGAAAGTGGATCTATTCGATCGCCCGTATTGGGATTGATAGTGTGAATTACACCGGCAAGACGAGCACCCAGCTGTTGCTGGAGAAATGCTACAAACGCATTCGCATCGAAGGTGTCGACCTCTTTCTCTGAAGTAACCAAGTTTATGAGCAGCTCGTTGGTGGCGAAACTTTTTCGCACCACGAGGTATCGGAAAAAACCGTGATGCGCAGGTGGGTGCCATGCGGGAAGCCCTGTGTCGATAGACCATTGACGAATGTGGCGTAGTTGTTCTTCCAACTCTTGATCGAATAGACCCGAATCGCGATCCAAATTTTCTACACACCACCAGGTGCCACGATGCTTGAACCCAAGCCCGAAATCATCGTATTCCTTTTTCTCCTCCAAATCGAAACGGATGACGGAGAAAGCGTACTCCATTTTATTGCGGTAGTGCCACGTTGCAGGCGATTCAATGTATTCATCGAACACCTCTTCGATATGGGCAATCTTACCAATTCTGCGAAATAGCTCAAGCGTTGTTCGGCGCTTGTATTGTCGCTGTAGTTCGATAGGGAGTGTCGCATAGGGCGCACCGGGTATTGCTTGATAGGGAACCGCAACTTCATCGGGCGATGACTCAAGAATCTCAACCAACTTGCATTCGGCAAAACGTTTTTGCGCTTTTTCTACGCGCGCCAACACCCGTTGACCGGGTATTGCGTTTTGGACAAACACCGCAAATTCGCCCTGTTCTGTCTGAATTTTACCAATACCAACACCACCGAAAGCCATGTCGGAGATGACGAGTTCCAGCACTTGATTTTTTTTGACCGCCCGTTCTTGCATGGCGCGAATTTACCGCTCAACTTCCTGTCTACGTTACATTTGACCACCATGAATTCCACAAGCAAAAACCTCTCACTCATTCTCGGACCTATTGCATTTGCGCTTATCTGGTGGTTGCAACCCGGCTCATTGGATGTTGCTCAAGCAAAAGTGTTGGGCGTAGTTGCCTGGATGCTCATCTGGTGGATCACGGAAAGCGTGCCCATGGCCATTACGTCGCTATTGCCCATCATGCTTTTTCCGTTGCTCGGTGTAATGAGTTTGGAGAAAACCTGCCTTACCTACAGCAACCGATTTGTGTTCTTATTTCTGGGTGGATTTCTCATTGCACTTGCGATGGAAAAATGGAATCTGCATCGAAGGCTCGCATTGAGCATCGTTGACAAAACCGGCACGAGTGCCAACAACATCATTTTCGGATTCATGCTGGCCAGCTTTGCCATCAGCATGTGGATATCGAACACTGCCACCACGCTTATGATGTTGCCCATAGCGAGTTCGGTTGTGTTGCTGTTGGTGAATGACGAGAAAACAAACAACCCGAAAGGAGCCTCAAATTTCGCAACCGCTCTGATGCTTTCTATTGCCTATGGTTCGAGCATTGGCGGCATTGGCACGCTCGTAGGCTCGCCACCCAATGCAAGTATGGCCGGCATTCTGGATAAGTCGTTTGCATGCGAGGTCAGCTTTTTCGACTGGATGAAATACGGACTCCCTTTCGCTCTGGTGTTTTTGTTTGTGGCGTATGTCGTTTTGGTGTATCTCATTTTCCCCAATCGGTTGGGCAAATTCGCATTGGGCCACACCATCATTCACGCTGAATTGAGAGCACTTGGCTCTTGGAAGCGTGAAGAGAAAATGGTGTTTGGTGTGTTCATCATCACCGCGTTGTTGTGGATGTTGCAAGAGCCCATTGCCTCGCTGCTCAAGCCATCGGGCATTGAATTCAGCGACACAGCCATTGCCATCATCATGGGCAGTTCATTGTTTCTGATCCCCTCTTCAAACCGAAGCCACACCCTATTGGAATGGCGTGATACCGAAAAATTGCCGTGGGGTGTGTTGCTCATGTTCGGCGGAGGAATGAGTTTGGCTTCGGCCTTCGACAGCAGTGGCTTGGTGAGCACGGTAACGCGCTCCATGCAAAGTATTGACAGTAGCAATCTTTTTGTTTTCGTGAGTATACTCTGTGCATTGGGACTGCTCATTACCGCGCTCATGAGCAACATAGCGATGGTCAACATTTTCGTTCCCATCGTGGCATCGCTGGCTATTGGCGCGGGCATTTCGCCCGAGGTGTTTGCCATACCGGTTACCATTGCGGCCAGCTGCGACTTTATGTTTCCAATGAGCACCCCCCCCAACGCCATTGCTTATAGCAGCGGATACATTCGCAGTAAAGACATGCTCAAAGCCGGGGTGGTGCTCAATTTTGTGTCCCTCTTACTGCTGATGGGGTTGGTATGGCTGATGGTGGGTTAGTTGTAGGATTGCAGGATGATTGGATTGCAGGATTGTAGGATGATAGGGGAACTCCCGCGAAATTGCTACAACCCTCGATTCCTAATCTGCCGGTCAGAGGTTCGAATCCCCTCGGAATCACTCATTAAATGACTAATGTCTAGTGACTAATGACAAGTCATTTCTCATTAGTCATTCGTCACTCGTCATTTGTCACTCGTCATTGGCCACTAAATAAGAAAGCCTCCCCGTTGGGAGGCCGTCTTACTTAACCAAATCCATTAATTAACCAAAAAAACAAATCACACCTTTGGTACGGGGGGTGGAAAGGGAAGGTTTCAAAAAGACAGATTTTTTTTCCGAGGGTATTTGCAGCAGTGGCGATATAGACTACATTTGCCGTCCCAAAATTGGGAAACCACCTGGAGAGGTGGGTGAGTGGCTGAAACCAACAGTTTGCTAAACTGTCGTAGGGGGTAACCTTTACCGGGGGTTCGAATCCCCCCCTCTCCGCACAGCGAACGTGGCAATTCGAAATAAAGGCATTTAATTATGCCTGTATCTATCGAAAAGCTTGAAATGAGTGGCACTCCTCATTATGTTTGCAAAAATTTTCGGGGTGTAGCGTAGCCCGGTATCGCGTCTGCTTTGGGAGCAGAAGGTCGTAGGTTCGAATCCTGCCACCCCGACAACTAAGTTCAAAATCTGAATTTCTGCGGAAAATCGGATTTTGGACTTTGAAGTTTATAGAGGTCCCGTAGCTCAGTTGGATAGAGCAGCAGATTTCTAATCTGCGGGTCAGGGGTTCGAATCCCTTCGGGATCACACATTGAATGACTAATGACTAGTGACAAACCATTCGTCATTTGTCACTAGTCGTTAGTCACTAGCCACTAAATAAGAAAGCCTCCCCGTTGGGAGGCCGTCTTACTTAACCAAATCCATTAATTAACCAAAAAAACAAATCACACCTTTGGTACGGGGGGTGGAAAGGGAAGGTTACGGTTTGGGAGGAAAGAGTGAAATAGTGAAAGGGTGAAAGGGTGAAAGGGTGAATCGGTGAGATAGAAGGTCACCCTTCACCATTTCACCCTTTCACCCTTTCACCATTTCACCCTTTCACTTTGTTGAAAACGCCTTGAAACCGACTGCGAATAAAGGATTACCCGCCCCCAAATTTGTCCTAAACACATGCCCCCATGTCGGAAGAAAAAGTCGTTGTAAAAATTGAACACGCCGAGATACGCCAGAAAGAAAACGTGATTCTTAAAGACGTAAATCTGGAGATAAAATCCGGTGAGTTTGTGTACCTCATAGGCAAAACAGGTAGCGGAAAAAGCAGCTTGTTAAAGACACTCTACGCCGAGTTGCCACTGGCGAAAGGGCAAGCACAGTGTTGCGGGTTTGACCTTTCCAGCATGCGCAAATCGCAAATCCCTTATTTAAGAAGAGAGCTCGGCATCGTATTCCAGGACTTTGAATTGCTCACCGACCGCACCGTGTTCGACAACCTCGAATTTGTGCTGCGCGCCACCGGCTGGACCGACGAGAAAGCCATACTGGCTCGCATGAACAGCGTGCTCAACCTGGTAGACCTCGACAATAAAGGCCACAAAATGCCGCACGAGCTAAGCGGCGGAGAGCAGCAACGTGTGGTCATTGCCCGCGCGCTACTCAACACGCCTCAGCTCATATTGGCCGATGAACCAACCGGCAATCTCGACCCCAAAACCAGCCATGAGATTCTAAACTTGCTGCTGGCTATTAGTCGCGCGGGTACGGCCGTGTTCATGGCGTCGCACGACTTCAACACGATGCGAAAATTCAACGGACGTGTGATTGTTTGCGACGGTCAAGAAATCAAAGAAACAACCGACATCGCGGCCTATGAAGCCGTGCATGCATAATGACGCATCCATCCATCAGCGTAATAATCCCTGTATTCAACGCCAAGCGAACGTTGGCCAATGCGCTGCAAAGCGTTTGGGAGCAAACATTTCCTGCACACGAAGTATTGGTAATTGATGGCGGATCAACCGATGGCACAGTCGAAATTATCCAAGCGAACCAGTCGCGAATTACACATTGGATAAGTGAATCGGACCGAGGTGTATACGACGCCATCAATAAGGGAATTCGAAAAGCCACCGGCGACTGGATCTACATTCTCGGCAGCGACGATGTGCTCGCCTCTAACGATGTCTTTGAAAGCGTTGCGGGTCAACTCAATGCTGCTGTATCACTTGTATTCGGCAGCGTGCAGAATGTAAACATCAGGCAATCGATGGTGCCGGAAATGCATCTCAGCTCAATGGGGCCGATGATTTATTTGAAGAATACGCTTCACCAACAAAGTGCTTTTTATCGGAAAACCTTGTTTACGAATGAGGCGTTTGATGCATCGATGCGCGTGCTTGCCGACTACGACTTTCACCTTCAACTCTACAAGCAAAAAACGCCATTCACGAAACTTGATGTGGTTGTCGCAGCATGCGATGCATCGGGGCTTTCCAAACAATTCAAGTGGTCGCTGTATCGGGAAGAATTCAGATTGAAACGCAAACGAATGGGTACACTCTCCACCGTGATGCTTTCACCAATCATCGGAATGAAATTTCTGCTCAAGCAGCTTCGGTGATTCAGAGAAAAGCGCCGTAAACGCTCCGCACCACTTCTTGCTCGCGTTGCCAATTGAGTTCCTGTGCTGCATGGATTGTATTCTTGCTCCACACACTGAGCGAACCTCCATCAAACATCTGCTGAAGCGAAACGGCAATTTCCTGCGGCTCTACTTTGCTCACAACAGCTCCTATGTTGTAGGTTTCAACCACGCGCCGAAGCTCAGGTAAATCGGAAACGAGCACCGGTAAACCGGCGTGTATATAGTCGAACAGTTTGTTGGGCAACGAATACGCATAGTTCAGATGCAGTGGCTTATCGAGCGACACACCAACATCTGCAATGGACGTGTATTGCTGCAACTCCTGAAATGGAAGCTTCGCAATAAACCGAACACGATTGTGCAGGTTCTTTTCCTCGACAATGCGTTTGATGTTGTGAAGATCGCGACCGGAACCAATAATGAGCAGCAATGCAGAAGGAAGAAACTCCATGCTGAGCGCAAGCTCCATGCCCCCACGATCGGGGTCGATGTACGCTCCTTGCAAGAGAACAATTCGCTTATCGGTTGGCAAGCCAAGTGACTCTCGCGAAGCATGCACAACCTCATTCCGCAGCGGAGGCACATTGCGCACTACATGCACGGGCACGTGATACAAGGCGCGATAAATACCTGCTATCGTTTCATTGACCGTAATAACGTGCTTGAGTTTCGGGAAGATGAAACCTTCAATTGTAAGCCATACCTTCTTAGGAAACGGACGATTGGT
>CALQJP020000052.1 GCA_943330925.2 Chryseobacterium gleum | reverse complement strand
TGGACAATGGCTACACCAAGGAGGAAATGAAAATGGTGAACGAAACCAAGAAGATTATGGGCGACGATTCTATACAAGTTACAGCTACCTGCGTGCGCGTTCCGGTCATGGGTGGGCACAGCGAGTCGGTCAATATGGAGTTTGAACGTGTCCCCGACTTGCAAGAGGTGCGCGCTGCGCTCCATTCGTTTCCCGGCGTGGTGGTTTTGGATGAACCCATGAATTTTGAATATCCGATGCCGCTGATTCATGCCCACAATTCGGACAATGTTTTTGTGGGAAGAATCCGACGAGATGAGTCAAACGAGCATGCAATCAATTGCTGGATTGTGAGCGATAATCTTCGCAAGGGCGCCGCTACCAATGCGGTTCAGATAGCCAATTATCTCTTAGAACGCGGCTTGATAAAACCCTAACCCAAGTTTTTTAGTTCGACAGTTGTTTTTATTAGCGGCAAAGTTCAGGTTGAAAATCACTACCGTTCAACTTGTTAGTGTCTTTCTCTTTTTTCAGCAATTCAAGAATATGATAAATGCTGTCGAAAAGGAAAAGCAAATATGCCGCTGACGTTATTAACTTTGGAACCCTCGCTATCTGGAAGTGGCGACAAACCTGTAAGAATTGTATGAGTAGTGGAAAATGGGTAGCCCTCATGCTCTTGGGCATGCTGGCTGCAACTAGCATCACTTGGCTGGCAATGAAACCTGCCCTGGATGCTAAGAAAAAGGCCGATTCTGAGCAACCGATAACACAAGTCGCAGACATCTCGACTAATCTGCCTTGCGATGATGTATCCATCATACGCGACAACTCACCGAGTTTAACCAAGCCATTTTTATATGCAGATGTTAGTTGCGAAAGCGATGCTCTGCAATCCTTGAAACAGCGGATGACGGATTACATAGATGGTCAAAAAGCAGCGGGTAAAATTTCTCGGGCATCTGTGTATTACAAAGAGTTGAACTCGCTGCACTGGACTTCTGCGTATGGAAGCGAGTTGTTTTATCCCGGGAGTATGATGAAGGTGCCATTGTTGTTGACCATTCTGAAGCAGGCGCAGCGCGACAAGACATTACTGGAGCAAAAAATTCAATTTCAAACGGCCTCGAAAATCAAAGTGTTTGTTCCTGTGCAACAGCCCATGGAAGTTGGAAAATTGTATACAGTTCAGCAATTACTTGAGCGTATGATTCTGTTCAGCGACAATGATGCGACAAGCATGCTGTTCTCCATTTACAACAAGGAACTTTACGATGATCTATTCATGAAATTGTCGGTGCCTGTGCAGGATGCGGAGGATTTGTTTTACCGAATGTCACCGGTCGATATGTCGAAGTTTTTCAGAATTCTCTACAACGCTTCATATTTGAGTTCGCTTTACTCGGAGTACGCGTTGGATTTGTTGACCAAGTCCGACTTCAAGCAGGGAATTATTCAGGGAGTGCCCTCAAATAACAAGGTGGCACACAAGTTTGGCGAGCGTTTCACTACGAGCGATCTGCTTCAACTCCATGAATCGGCAATCGTTTACCGTGGCTCTGCGTCGTATGCGATTACCATTATGACCGAAGGCAAGAGCATGGAAGATTTGAAAGCGGTGCTGGGTGAACTCAGCAATATTTGCTTCGAACAGCAAAAGGCACAAAGCCCTATATCGGGCACACGCAAATCGACCCACGCATAGTCTGTTACTTTACGGTAGAGCCTGTGGTTGGCTCGCGCTCTGTATTGAGAATGGAAAGTTGACCCTGTGGGTTTTCGGCCATTAATATCATTCCTGCACTTTCAACTCCCTTGATAGCGCGAGGCGCGAGGTTGGCGAGAAACAGCACATGCTTGCCTACCACATCTTCAGGTGCATAGTGCTCGGCGATGCCCGACACTACCGTCCGTTTATCAACGCCGGTATCGATAGTAAGCTTCAACAGTTTTTTCGTTTTCGGAACTGCTTCGGCGGCCAGCACTTTTACAATTCGCAAGTCGAGCTTTTGGAACGTTTCAAAGTCAATGGTCTCTTTGATGGGTTCTACAACAGCGCTGTTTTGCGCTTGTCGCTGAGCAAGTTTTTCTACTTGTGCAGCGACTACTTCATCGGTGATTTTCTCAAAAAGTATGGGCAATTGACCAATCGTGTGTCCCGCGCTTATTTGTTCTGCTTGCAACACTCCATCCCAGGTGCGTTGATTCAACTGCAGCGCATCCATAATTTTCGTTGCGGTGAAGGGTAAAAACGGACTCAGCGCTGCTGCTGCATCGGCAACCATGTTGAGGCATGCATGAAGAATGCGGGCCGTCGCTGCGGCGTCTGTCTTCATCAGCTTCCACGGCTCGGTTTCGGTGAGCAGCTTGTTTCCGGCTCGCGCAATGTTCATGGCCTCAGCAAGTGCTTCGCGGAACTTGAATTGTTCAATGGCCTTTCCCACGGCTTCGTATGCCCTACGTGCTTCTGTTGCTGCTGCTAACTCTGCTTCGGAAGCAGCGCCTTCCAACGCGGGCACAACACCATTGTAGTACTTGTGCATGAGCACAAACACACGGTTCACATAGTTACCGAGAATATCGGCCAGCTCATTGTTGACGCGGTCACGGAAGTCGGTCCAGGTGAACTCACTATCCTTTTGCTCGGGCATGATGGAGCAAAGCACATATCGCATCTCATCCTGACGGCCCTTGAAATCTTCCAGGTATTCATGCAACCATACGGCCCAGTTTCGGGAAGTCGAAATTTTATCGCCTTCCAGATTCATGAATTCGTTGGCGGGCACATTGTGCGGAAGAATGAAATCGCCGTGCTCTTTTAAGATGATCGGGAAAATGATGCAGTGAAATACGATGTTGTCTTTGCCTATGAAATGGATGAGACGCGAGTCGTCGCTCTTCCAGTAATCTTCCCAGTTCTTTCCGTTTTTATCGGCCCATACTTTTGTGTTGGTGATATACCCGATAGGTGCATCGAGCCACACATACAGCACTTTGCCATCGGCGCCTGCTACCGGCACGGGTACGCCCCAATCCAAATCGCGTGTCATGGCGCGACTTTGCAATCCACCATCCACCCAGCTCATGCATTGGCCAACTACGTGAGCCTTCCATTCTTTCGGGTCGTGGTGATGCTTCCCTTGATATTCTCCTTTGCCGATGTAATCGCGTATCCACGATTCATGATGCGCCATGGGTAAATACCAGTGCGAGGTTTCTTTCAAGACAGGCTTGCTTCCGCTTAGTGTCGATTTGGGGTCAATCAGTTCAAGCGGGCTCAGTGAGCGACCGCACTTCTCGCATTGGTCGCCATAGGCTTTGTCGCTCGAACAGTTGGGGCATGTGCCTATTATGTAACGATCGGCCAAAAACTGACCTGCCTCTTCATCGTAATACTGCTGTGATGTTTCTACTTCAAAACTGCCCTTCGCCTCCAGTTTTTTGAAAACGGCTTGCGACATTTCCTTGTGCTCTTCGGAAGAGGTGCGGTGGTAGATGTCGAACGAGATACCAAAGTCTGCAAAGGCATTCTTCATCAATTCGTGGTAGTAATCCACGATTTCACGAGGGGTCTTGCCTTCTTTTTTTGCACGAAGCGTGATAGCAGCTCCGTGCTCATCACTGCCGCAAATGAATGCAACGTCCTTCTCTTTTAAGCGCAGGTAACGCACATAAATATCGGCATTCAGATAGGCACCGCCAATGTGGCCAATGTGCAAAGGGCCATTTGCGTAGGGCAGTGCGGAGGTTACGAGGTATCGTTTTGGTTCGCTCATGAAGGTGTGTTGAGAGGGACGTGTAAAACTACAGTCCTCGGTATGCTGCACGTGTCTTAAGAGCGTGCAGATTTGGAGCGCAAGATAGTTTCGAGATGGTATTCAAGACTCCTCCTTTTCTAAAATCAGGCGATTGCATCGGTATCGCAGCAACAGCGCGTTGGGTAACCACCGAGCAATTGCAACCTGCCATCAATCGCTTTACCTCGTGGGGCCTCCGAGTGAAGGTTGCTCCCAATGTGCACACGCCGCACTTTCAGTTGGCGGGCAATGCCGAGCAACGTGCCGGTGGTTTGCAGTCTCTGCTCGATGACGAGGAAGTGAAGGCCGTAATCATTGCAAGAGGTGGCTATGGCACAGTGCATACCATCGATCTGCTCGATTTCTCGCGGTTTGAGTCGAACCCTAAGTGGGTTGCGGGTTACAGCGATATTACCGTGCTGCACACACACCTCAACAGCCGGGGCATTGCCACCATTCACTCCACCATGCCCATTTCGTTTCCGGATGCCACGGAAGAGGCAATTGAAAATCTACGGAAAGCTCTTTTTGGAGAACTCGTGTCGTTCAAATCGACCGAAAAAGACTCGCTACAGCCGGTGAGCGGCGTCGTAATGGGAGGCAACCTGTCGGTGCTCTACAGTATGCTCGGAAGCGATTCATGGCGAAAGATATCGGATGTGATATTGTTCATAGAAGATGTTGACGAAATGCTCTATCACCTCGATCGCATGTTGTGGGGGCTCTACCGTTCGGGCATGCTTTCCAACGTGAAAGCCATCATCTGCGGGGGTTTCACCCAAATGAAAGACAACACAAAGGCCTTCGGTTTTCCAGGCGATAACCCTTGGGGAGCTCAAGAATACGCGATAATTCAGAGCATCGCCGAAAAGCTTCAAGTGCCTGTTGCGTTTGGTTTCCCTGCCGGTCACCTGAGCGACAATCGGGCGTTTTATCTCGGTTGCAAGGCTACATTGCACAGTGAGGGTGGCTTCCCTGATTTACGCTATCAACATACCTGACCAAATAAGTTTCGGAGGAAACTGATTGTGTTAACCTGTTTTATGTCGATTTTAGCCCTTGGCAACAACAGGAATTGTCTGCTTGTAAATGAGACAGTAAGTGGCCTTTCACACCCTCGAAATAGAAGACGAATACGATTTTGAGATCATCGGTGTAAGCAGCCATGAAAAAGACTATCGCCTGGCTTGGTCGCTCAACAAAACACTGGGATGGCGCCTTGTGCGCATTGAAGATGCTGTAGTTGAAGGAAAGCGCTCCACTACGCATCATGCCCGTTTTCGTTGGACGCACCCGGTAGATCAAACCGTGTTCACATTGATCGATAACAAAACACCGGATGGTACATTCATGCCCGAATTGATTCAGTTCGATTACTTATTGAAAATCGAACAACCGTCGGAATCGGTCATGAAAAAACTCCAGTCCGGTTTAAGGAATACCGACTTTGTACTCGCGTTTCAGCGACAAGAAGTCGACAAGTTAAAACACAAAGACATCCTGCTCGATGAGAACAGGTAACAACCAACATGAATAAAACAAAAACAGTAGCAACCATAGGCCCCAGCAGTAGCTCGAAGGAAGTGCTCATGAAAATGATTGCGAACGGACTCGATGTAGCCCGACTCAATTTCTCACACGGTTCTTATGAAGATCACCAAAAGGTGATCGATGCCATTCGCGAAATCAACAAAGAGTTAGGCTTGAACACTTCGATGCTGGCCGACTTACAAGGTCCTAAACTGCGTGTTGGTGAAATGGAGAATGGAAGCGTCGAGATTGTAACAGGCAACAAAATCACGATTTCAACCATCAAGCAGATAGGAACCGATAAGGTTATCTACACGAATTATAAAGAGTTTGCACGCGATGTTCAAGCCGGTGAAACGGTGTTGCTCGACGATGGTAAACTCGCCTTCCGCATTCTATCTACCAATGGAGTAGATACCGTAGAGTGTGAGATCGTTCAAGGTGGGCCACTTTCATCCAAAAAGGGATTGAATTTGCCCAACACCAAAGTTTCATTGCCTTCGCTTTCCGATAAGGATTTGTCGGATCTTGAATTTGCATTGCAAAACGATATCGATTGGATAGGGTTATCGTTCGTGCGCAACGCACAGGACGTAGTGGCGCTCAAGGAAATCATTGCCAAAGCCAATAAGCACGCGAAGGTTGTTGCTAAAATTGAGAAGCCGGAGGCGGTCGACCAAATCGACGACATCATTCGCGAAACGGATGCAGTGATGGTAGCTCGCGGCGATCTGGGAGTTGAAATACCGCTCGAGCGTGTGCCGCTCATTCAGAAGAAAATTGTGAAGAAATGCGTTTCAGCGGCGAAGCCCGTTATTGTAGCCACGCAGATGATGGAGAGCATGGTGACCAACATGACACCAACGCGTGCCGAGGTGACCGACGTTGCCAATGCAGTGCTCGACGGTGCCGATGCCGTAATGCTCAGCGGAGAAACTTCAGTTGGAAAATACCCTGCAGAGGCTGTTCGCATCATGAACAACATCATCACCGAAGCAGAAACCTACGGAGGCATCTACTACCATGAAGAGATGCCAAGTGATATTGATGTATCACGCTTCATGACCGACAGCGTTTGCTACAGCGCGTGCCGCCTGGCCGCCCGTGTAAATGCATCGGCATTGGTAACCATGTCATTCAGCGGTTACACCGGATACCGCATCTCCAGCTGGCGTCCAAACGCCAATGTGTTCGTGTTTACGAGCAACAAGAAAATACTCACGCAGATGAGCTTAGTGTGGGGCGTTCATGCCTTCTTCTACGATAAAATGGTAAGCACCGACCAAACCATTGCCGACATTCGTTTCTTCCTCAAGAAAAACGATCTTATCAAGGACGGAGATTTCATTATTCACCTCGCCTCGATGCCTATCAGTGAGCAGGGCATGACGAATATGATTAAGATTTCGAAAGTTTAGTGAAACGGTGACGTCGTGAAATAGTGAAATGGTGAAAGGGTGGTGAGCGGCTTACTATTTCACCATTTCACCCCTTCACCATTTCACCCCTTCACTATGTCACTACGCATTGGCATTCTCCATATCTTCGCGCACCTTTCCACACACCATCATGGCTCAAGTGTACCGCGAATTTAAAGGCCTTCAATTGCCGGCTATTGCCGACGAAGTAATGGCATTCTGGGATGCAAATCGCATCTTCCAGCGCAGCATCGATGAACGCAGCGCTGACAATCCTTTTGTGTTTTACGAAGGACCTCCAAGCGCCAATGGCATGCCCGGCATTCACCACGTGATGGCGCGCACCATCAAGGATATTTTTTGTCGCTATCAAACACTCAACGGCAAGCAGGTAAAACGCAAAGCCGGATGGGATACACATGGTTTGCCCATTGAGCTGGCAGTGGAGAAAACACTCGGCATTACCAAAGAGGATATTGGAAAAAAAATTACCGTGGAAGAATACAACCTCGCTTGCAGAAGAGAGGTGATGAAGTATACTGACAAATGGGAAGAGCTTACGAAGGTGATGGGGTATTGGGTCGACATGACCGATCCCTACATCACTTACGATAACAAGTACATCGAAAGCGTATGGTGGCTGTTGCAGCAGCTCTTCAACAAAGGATTGCTTTACAAGGGCTACACCATTCAGCCGTTTTCACCCGCTGCCGGCACTGGTCTCAGTTCACACGAATTGAACCAGCCGGGTTGCTACAAAAATGTGAAGGATACATCAGCCGTTGCCATGTTTGAAGTGAAGGAAACATCGCTTCAGCCGATCAAAGCAACAGGACTTGCGACATTCATTCTCGCTTGGACAACCACGCCGTGGACGCTTCCAAGCAATACCGCCCTTGCAGTAGGCAAGAACATTGAGTATGTGTTGGTGAAAACCATCAACCATTATTCGGGTGCTACCATACAAGTTGTGCTGGCGAAAGATTTAATGGGGAAATATTTTCCGGCGGCACAAACCGAATTGAAGTTCGAAGACTACAAACCCGGCGATAAGCAAGTGCCGTTTGAAGTGCTTGCCTCATTCAAAGGTTCTGATTTGGAAGGCACGCGCTATCATCAGTTGCTTCCCTTCGTTCAACCCGAAGGCGATGCGTTTCGTGTCATCATTGGCGACTTCGTAACCACTGAAGACGGAACCGGTATTGTACACATTGCACCTTCATTTGGTGCGGATGACTTCCGTGTTGCCAAACAAAATGGTATCGACTCACTCACGTTGGTTGATCGTCGCGGACGATTTTTGCCGGAGGTGAGCGACGGTGTTTTCTTGTATGGCGAAGAGTTCGTGAAAGAAGATTACAACTCCGATGCAGAAAAAGCAACAGAACTTGAACGCCAAAAGACAAGTCTTGCAGGATTCATCAAAGACACCTCGAAACTCAACTACTTGAGCGTCGATGAGCGCATTTGCCTCAAGCTACAAAACGAAAACAAACTCTTCAAGAAAGAGAAATACGAGCACAACTATCCCCATTGTTGGCGCACCGACAAACCGGTGTTGTACTATCCGCTCGACTCTTGGTTCATCAAGATTCCCGAAGTGCGCGAACGAATGGTGCAGCTCAACAACACCATTCACTGGAAGCCCGAATCAACAGGTACGGGAAGGTTTGGCAATTGGCTTGAAAATGCCAACGATTGGAATTTATCGCGTTCGCGTTTTTGGGGAATCCCACTGCCTATCTGGCGCACAGAAGATGGTTCGGAGGCCATGTGCATTGGTAGTGCGGAGCAACTCAAAACAGAAATTGAGAAAAGCATTGCCAAAGGATTCATGACATCGAATCCGCTGGCCGATTTCGTTCCCGGCGACAACACCAAAGAGAACTACGGACGATTCGACTTGCATAAGCCATACGCGGATGATATCGTGCTCGTTTCGTCCACAGGCCAAGCCATGCGCAGAGAATCAGACTTGATTGACGTGTGGTTTGACAGCGGTGCAATGCCATACGCACAGTTACACTATCCATTCGAGAACAGAGAGCTTATCGATGAGCGAAAAGCATTCCCTGCCGATTATATCGCCGAAGGAGTTGACCAAACTCGCGGGTGGTTCTATACCCTGCATGCCATCGCTACGATGTGCTTCGATTCAGTAGCGTACAAAAATGTCATTTCGAATGGCCTTGTGCTCGACAAGAACGGCAACAAAATGTCGAAGCGATTGGGCAACGCGGTTGATCCGTTTACCACCATTGCCAAGTATGGCCCCGACGCCACTCGCTGGTACATGATTACCAATGCACAGCCGTGGGATAATCTCAAGTTTGACGTAGAAGGAATAGCAGAGGTGCAGCGCAAGTTCTTCGGAACGCTCTACAATACCTATGGCTTTTTTGCCATTTACGCCAACATCGATCAATATGTAATAGACGGTTCGAAAACCTTGGCATTAAGCGAACGCAGTGAACTCGATCGATGGATTATTTCCAAGCTCAACAGCTTGATGAAAACCGTTACAGATTGCCTCGACGACTTTAACCCAACTGCTGCTGCCCGTGAAATAGAAGAATTTGTGGATGCGCACCTTTCGAATTGGTATGTGCGATTGTCGCGCAAGCGCTTTTGGCACGGCGAACTGAGCAACGATAAGCAGGCAGCCTATCAGACGCTGCATGAGTGCTTGGTTACGGTTGCACAGTTGGCTTCCCCTTTCGCGCCTTTCTTCTGCGACTGGCTGTATAAAAACCTTACGGAAACGGCGCGCAATGCAGGTTCCGTGCAGCAGGCATTGAGCTATGAATCGGTGCATTTGAGCATGCTCGTGCGCGCCGATGTTTCCCGCATAGACCCTGAGCTGGAAAGTCGGATGGATTTTGCACAGAAGATTTCCTCGATGGTTCTTTCCATTCGCAAGAAGGAGAATCTGCGTGTGCGCCAACCCTTGCGTGCAATCCGAATTCCTGTATTGCAGCAAAACGACAAAGAGCGCATCGAGGCTGTTTCAGACATTATTCTGGCAGAAACGAATGTGAAGCACCTTGAATTGGTGGATGAGTCGCAGGCACGCATCGTGAAAAACCTGAAGCTCAATTTCAAGACACTGGGCAAAAAGTGCGGCAAGCACATGAAGGCTGTTCAGGCTTTGGCCCAGGAGCGTTCGGAAGAAATCATCCAATCGATTGAAAACAGCGGCAAATACGACGTGAACGTGGAGGGTGAGCTAATCGAACTCATAACGGAAGATGTGGAGATTATTCCGGTTGATATTCCGGGTTGGAAAGTAGCCAACGAAGGTGCGCTCACTGTGGCGCTGGATGTAACCCTGGATGATGCGCTGCGCAACGAGGGTGTTGCCCGTGAAATCGTAAATCGCGTGCAAAACCTGAGAAAAGAAGCCGGATTTGAGGTCACGGACCGGATAAATGTCAAGATTGTATCAACTGAAGCAATTCGTGAAGCAGTAGCATCAAATTCCGAATATATTCGCACTCAGATTTTAGCCGACTCCCTCGAGCTGATGGAAGCCATGGAAACAGGTTATGAAGTTGAAATAGAGGAGGGCAAATCGACTAAAATTGCACTATTCAAACTAAATTAACTCACCTACCATGGCAACAAAAAAAGTAGCCAAGAAGACTGCCCCTAAAAAGCCTGTTAAGAAGGCTCCGGCCAAATCAAAAGCGGCTAAAAAAGCTGTA
>CALQJP020000051.1 GCA_943330925.2 Chryseobacterium gleum | reverse complement strand
TAGGTATACCAGCCGTTTTCAAATATCAGCTCGACTTCGTTTGGGTTTGACGGATTGGTTTGCTGCCAAACGGCAATGGAAGAGAGTGATGCGTTGGGGATTATCAAGCCATTCGGGGCGTACCAAATTCCTCCCGGAGCAAACGACGAAGTTTCCGGAGTCAAATCGTAGGTGTTTGCAATGCTGGGATACTGCTCAAGGCACATATTGATGGAATATGCTGTTCCGAGCGAATTAGTTCCGGCGTCAATATTGAAGTAATGGTCTTCAATTGTTCCGTTCGCATACTCTACAACGATGTGATAGACGGAAGGGCATAGGTTGTTTAGAGAGGTAGGCCCAGTAAGAGAAGAAGATGTAGCAACCGAAATATTGGAAACGTCAAATAGCTGGTAGGAGTAGCTCTGCGACCCGGTTGGTTGACAGGTTATGCTGCCTGTGCATTGGCAAGCATCTGCATCGGAAGGGGTAACAATGAATTGTGCTGAAGCCAGGTGGCTCAGTGCGCATAAAACAACAGGTATTAGCCTTTCAACGAATTTCACAAATTAGAATCTCAAATCAATTTAAGCGGGAGTAAAGCTAGCTAAGTATATAGATAAACATAGCTTGATACGGGATGAGTATCCACAAAGTTTCCACAAGTACGGGTCAATAAAAAAAAACCGCAACAATTGTTGCGGTTTCTTCTGTACACGGGTTACAGTTAGCTTTGGTTAAGGAAAAACGTTGAATGTGCCGAAGAAATATTTTTGTTCCTGGCTATGGTCGTTAGAAATAATCACTTTGTATGTGTAGGTGCTTCCAGATGCAGCTATTGCACCGTTTGGTAATTTTCCATCCCACCCTTTAATGCGGCTCGAGGTCTCGAAAATTTTGCTGCCCGCTTGATCATAGATTGAAAGGGTGAAATCCACTTTACTCTTTTTCAATCCTTGAGGCATGAACGAGCCAGAGGCTGCAGACCACTGCGCTGGAGCACCGAGCGCAAAATCAGAGTTCACACTGATATGCTTCACTGCGCCATCAGAGCATCCTGCTTCATTTTTGGCGTTGAGCGCAATCATTTGTCGACCCGAATTTTGCAATACAAAGGTGGCACCTTCGGTAATGACTTTCGATTCCACTCCATTACTCCATTCGTATGAGTTTCCGCCTTCGGTGAGGTTTACAATTCTCACTTCCGGGGTGTTTGGGTTGGTATTGATAAACTCCCATCCGAAGTCTGCGTCAGGCGCATCCTCAATGGTAATCATATCGTTCACAACCGTAGTGTTAATCTGGCCATTGTCGCTCGTTATGGAAAGCGAAACATCGTAGTGACCTGCTTTTGAAAATTTGTGTTTTGGGTTGATGTCGTCGCTGAAGTGACCATCGCCAAAGTTCCACAGGTAGCTTCCTGTTTTTGGGCCATTGGTAGTTTGGAAATCAACCTCTTCTCCACGACAAGCTTTGCGCACGTTGCATCCGAATTCGATAATGTTATCCGGCTTCTGGCCGTTGGAAAGAGTATTCGACTGAACAGGCTGAACGGCTATCTCATCTGATTGGATTATTGCGCCGTTGATTCCATCGTTAAAGGAGAGATAGCTTGCACCTTCTGATGTTGGGCTGATCACTTGAGCAGCTTTTCCATTCGCCACTGAGTTTGAGGCATCAACAGAGACCGTAGCAGTTGGTTGAATAGCAGAGTGACTTAATCCTTTGGTGGTATTGGTGACATGAATGGCAAACCTCTCCGATGTGTTTGCTTTCTGGGCAAAAGTAGAAGTGTGCTGATGACGATACAATGCGACAGCCCCCCCCGAAAGAGCAAGTATGGTTGATATTAAAGAAACAATCCAAACCGAATTGCTGCTTTTAGCCATGCCCATTTGGCGCTGCAAGGCAGTCCATGATGTATGCTCGTACGGCATTGCATGCTCTTCCATCTTCTCTCGCAGGCTTCGCTCAAATGGCGTAAAGTTCTTTCTCATTTAATTGTATGCAAATTCTTTGTAAGCAATTTCTTCATGTTTTTCTTGGCTTTAGCATAGTTACTCTTGGAAGTGCCCACACTAATGCCCAACGCTTCAGCAATGTCCTGATGCGTGTAGTCTTCATATACATAGAGATTAAAAACCGTACGATAAGCTGGTGTCAATTGCTGCATGGCATCAATGATTTGCTCCGGCGTAATGTCATAAATCTCCTCGTTCTCAGCTGATTCGTCCGATTCATCATCTGTTCCGCCGCTCCAATTTTCGATATCGTTTTGCTCTCCGAGCAAAACCAAGTCGTGTTTGAGTCGTCGATAACGATCAATCGAAAGATTCACCATTATTCTTCTAATCCAGCCCTCGAAAGTACCCACACCGGTGTATTTTTCAAGGTTGTTGAACACCTTGAGAAATCCTTCCTGCAGCACATCCATTGCTTGGTCAGAGTCCCTCGTGTATCGCATGCAAACGGATTTCATTTTTCCATAAAACATTTTATGGATCGCCTGCTGCGACCGTCTGTCTCCTTTGAGACAGCCATCGATCAATGCCTGCAAATGCTTGGTTTCTGCCACAAGGGTTATGGGTTAGACGAGATTTTGATAAAAGGGTTGCCCGCTTCTAGATACTTGCTCCTGATTCAATCGGATAAATGTAGAGTATTTCATGTAAACTTTACATTCGGATGTAATTTTGACCCATGGCTAAGCGCGTCGTCGTGGGTTTATCGGGCGGAGTTGACTCCAGTGTTGCAGCGCATTTGCTGCTCGAGCAGGGCTATGAAGTCATCGGGATTTTCATGCGCAACTGGCACGATGAGTCTGTGGTTATTAATAACGAGTGTCCCTGGATCGATGATAGCAACGATGCTATGCTCGCTGCTGAGGCGCTCGGTATTCCATTCCAGGTGCTCGATATGAGTGCTCAATACAAGGAGCGAATTGTAGATTATATGTTCCGGGAATACAGCCTAGGCCGAACTCCCAACCCTGACGTGCTATGCAATCGTGAAGTGAAGTTTGATTTGTTTCTCCAGGTTGCGTTGTCGCTTCACGCCGACTTCGTAGCCACCGGCCATTATTGCAAAAAAGAGGAGATCAGCGATGCGAGCGGCCATCCGGTTTTTCGATTGCTGGCCGGAGCTGACCCCAATAAAGATCAGAGCTATTTTCTCTGCCAATTAAAACAAGCGCAATTGGCCAAAGCGCTTTTTCCGATTGGCCATCTGCAAAAGTCGGAGGTTCGGGAAATTGCGCGTCAAATCGGGCTTCCCAATGCAGAGAAGAAAGATTCACAAGGGCTTTGCTTCATCGGAAAGGTGAAACTCCCCGTTTTTCTGCAGCAACAACTGGAACCTAAGGTGGGTGATATCATTGAAATTCCGGAGAGTTTTTCCGATGCGAATCGAAGCGAGGAAATTACCGACGAGCTCGTGCGTATGTCTAATCCGCCAGTCCTCAAACCTGAGTTGGGAAAAGTAATAGGCCAACATCAGGGCGCACATTATTATACCACAGGTCAGCGAAAAGGGCTTGGGGTAGGGGGCAAGGCACTGCCACTCTTCATATTGGAGACGGATGCCGTAAACAATAGAGTATATGTAGGACAGGGTGAAGATCATCCGGGTCTATTGCGACATGCATTGCGCGTAAGTCCGGAAGAAATCCATTGGGTACGTGAAGATTTGCGCATGCAAGTGGGAGAGGAGAGGAACTACCTTTCACGTATCAGGTATCGACAGGAGTTGGTTTCATGCCGACTTGTAATGCGCAACGACGGGCTCTTTGTCCTGTTTGACGAGGTTCAGCGCGGTGTAGCAGCGGGTCAGTTTGTGGCGTGGTATGCGAACGATGAACTCATTGGCTCCGGCGTCATCTCTGCTTAAAATTAGGAATGCAACCATTTGCATCTTTTTTATGTCTTTCAACTTGAATTATGTTTAACCTTGTACGTCCTGAATTGTTTAGGACAAAAACCATTAATAAAAAACAAATCCATGAGAAAAATTCTAGCACTTTGTGTGTCGATTTTTTTTGGTCTAAGCCAAATTTCTAGCGCCCAAGTTGATCCAGGCGCTACCTGCGAAAACGCAATGGCACTTGAATGTGGCATTGTTTATTCAGGGAATACCTTGGGTAGCCCAAACGATAACATTACTTCCGGAGCATCATTAGTCTGCTCGGGAGTAGGCTCGGGGGGTCAAGCTTGGTATTCTTATACTGCTACAGAATCAGGTTTTGTTACTCTTTCAACCTGTGGCGGAACGATGGATACCTATCTGCACGTCTTCACCGGCTCTTGCGGAAACTTGAGTTGCTATGTTCAAAATGACGATGCCTGCAATATGCAAAGCATGCTGTCATTCCAGGTTATCGCCGGTGATTCATACCTTATTCGTATGGGGGGATTCGGAGGCAATTCAGGCCCATACAGCTTGATTGTTTCTTGCGGCGATATGGTTTCAGGTTGCATGGATCCTAACGCCTCCAACTTCAACCCATTGGCCAATTCAGCGGATACATGTGTATATGCGGGATGCACCGATGCTACAGCAGCCAACTTCAATCCATATGCGACTATCGACGACGGTTCGTGTTTTGCTTGGGTATACGGTTGCACCAATCCAATGGCCTTGAACTACAACCAAGCGGCAAACGCTGAAGACGGTTCATGTATCATTGAAGGTTGCACAGATGCATCTGCTACTAACTTCAACCCTGCTGCTACAATTGACAATGGCTCTTGCACCTACTGCAACGGCGCTGGAAGCACTATGGCAAGCCTATACATCTGCACATTCTCGAATGGTAACCAGGTGGAATTACAAATATTAGATGATCAAGGTAACGAGGTTTATTATGCTACAGGTTTGAATAATGGAGCTATCGTATACGCGAGCATTTGCTTGCAACCGGGTGTTTGTTACACTGCCAACATGATCAACAATACAGGACCATTTGGTTGGTACAATGGCTACTTCTGGGTGAATGCATTTGGTACGCAAGTAATCAATGCACATCCTAATGCGGATGCTCAATTTGCTTCCGTTCAATTCAGCATCGATGGTACGTGCGGTCCGGTGTTCGGCTGCACCGATCCTGCAGCATTGAATTACAACGCTGAAGCTAACATGGAAAATGGCACTTGCGTTTATCCTACTGTAGGCTGCACCGATTCAACTGCGGTAAACTTTGATCCGCTTGCAGCTGTTGAAAATGGCACTTGCGTCTACATGAACGATTGTTTGGGTAATGTAACAGAGTTCATTCTTAACCAGGGAATGTTTCCTAATGAATCGTCTTACGTGATCTATGATGAATTAGGAAATACAATCGCTGCAGGTTCAGGAGCAACTACCCAATATGCTTGTCTGTTGGATGGTTGTTATACCGTTGCCATGTTCGATTCTTTCGGGGATGGTTGGGACAGTGGTTACCTTGATGTAGTCGTAAATGGCCAAACAATCAACATTTTCACCCTCTCTAATGGCTTTGAGGGTGCTGACTATTTCGGAATAAATGCAGAAGGTTGTGTGCCTGTTATTGCGGGCTGCACTGACCCTACAGCATTGAACTATAATGCGCTGGCCAACGAAGACGATGGTTCATGCCAATACCCTCTGAACTGCACAGATAACCTGGTAACCATTCAAATTGTAACCTCAAACTGGGGTTCTGAAGTTGGTTGGAGCCTCGTAGATGCAGCAGGTGTTGAAGTGGCATCAGGCTCGGGTTATTCAAGCTGGGGATGGTATACAGAGTACGCTTGCGTGGTCGATGGTTGCTATCAATTGATTCTCACTGACAGCTGGGGCGATGGATGGAACGGTGCGTATTACATGATGTCGATGGGCAATGCCTATTACGAAGGATCATTGTACTATGGCTCAAACGCTATCGATATGATTGCAGTGAATTCAGATTGCGGAGTACTTCCGGGTTGCACCGATGTTGAGGCTCTCAACTACAATCCGCAGGCATCTTTCGATGACGGTTCATGCATGTACAACTCGGGCAGTGGTCTTGGCATCACAAATGGTTTGGAAATGGAGTTCTCTATATATCCGAACCCAACCAACGGAGGTATTATCGTTAATGCAACATCACTCGATCCATTGAAAGTAGTTACCGTAAATATCTACGGTGCTGAAGGTTGTTTGGTTCGCTCGATAACTCAAGGTGCAGGTACTGCAACTGTTCAAATTCAGGAGGACTTGACTGATTTGTCTGCAGGATACTATTTCGTAGAAATGGTGAATGGTTCTGCTCGCGCAGTGAAGCCGCTCGTTAAGCAATAAGTGATAGATCAAATAATGAAAAAGGCCGCTTCGTGCGGCCTTTTTTTATGAGATCTACTTGATAAATCCTTTGCTAGAATATCAAGTTGTCTGTTTGCGATTTCGTTCTGTTGCTTACAATTCCTCACGAATTTTATACTGATTCCTTGACGCTGAATTGCGTGTGATCAACTCACCAACAAATCCGGCGAGGAACAGCTGAGTACCAAGAATCATGGAGGTGAGGGCGATATAGAAACTTGCCTGGTCGGCCACAAGAGGTGCCTTGCTATGCCATACATACAAGTGCATGAATTTCTGAAGAATAAGATACGCCGTAAGTCCTAAGCCGATTACAAAGGTTGTGGCGCCAATGGTCCCGAAAATGTGCATGGGCCGTTTGCCAAACTTAGAGATGAACATAATCGTCATCAAGTCGAGTGGACCATTGATGAATCGCTCCAATCCGAATTTCGTGGTTCCGTATTTACGTGCTCTGTGTTCAACGACCTTTTCACCAATCTTTTTGAATCCTTCACGATGGGCAATGACCGGAATGTAGCGGTGCATTTCACCGAAAATCTCTACGCTTTTTACAACCTCATTGGAATAGGCTTTCAGTCCGCAGTTGAAATCATGAAGGTAAATTCCGCTCATTCTGCGTGTTGCCCAGTTGTATAGTTTCGTGGGAATTGTCTTTGAAATCGGGTCGTGCCGTTTCTTTTTCCAGCCACTCACCAAGTCGAATCCTTCGGAAGTGATCATGCGATACAATTCCGGAATCTCGTCTGGCGAGTCCTGCAAGTCGGCATCCATAGTAATGACCACGTTTCCATTGCAAGCATCAAATCCGGTATGCAGAGCAGCGCTCTTGCCATAGTTTCGCTGGAATCGAATGCCACGCACTTCGGGGTTGTTAGTCTTGAGCTGACTTATGATTTTCCAGGAGTCGTCTTTGGACCCGTCATCAATAAACAAGATTTCATAGCTCAGGGATGCGCTGTCACATACACGCTTGATCCACGCATGCAACTCCGGCAATGACTCCGCCTCATTGAGCAAGGGTATTACGAGCGAGATGTCTTTCATGCTGTGATGAACGGGTTTTTTTGTTCTTTTCGCTTGATGAAAGAAGCACAAATTACGCTGATCAAGGCCATGAAAAGACCTCCTTTCAACCAGCTCAGGAGTTGAGCAACGGGTTTAAACTGCGAGGGCAGGTCTTTCATTTCCTTCAAAGTCTCTTTAATGGCCTCTTCAGGTGCGCCCCATTTTTCCATGGTTTTTTCGGTCTCTTCCAAAATGCGAACGGAAAGTTCCTTTGCTAGGCTCTTATCAATTACATTGAAAAGCACAATATTCCAAATGGTTGAAACCAATGTGGCAAGCATGAGCATGGAGAGCAAAATGATGAATGTCTGCTTCAATTGAAATGGCTCCGATTCATGCTTATTGCGCAGTTGGATGGTGAAGTAACAGATCAACCCGATGGAAATGGGGTACATGATTACTGAATACCACCAATTCGCAAAAACATCCATTCCGGCAGCATAGAGCAATGCCATGTAAGCGCTTATAACAACACCCACGATTATTCCATAGCGGAGAACACTTTCTTTCATTCTGTGAATCTATTGATTTTGCCAAAAATAGGGGGCATCCAGAAGTGGGGGATTCAATTTTAAGAAAAAACCTACGAAGGTTTGTTGAAACAACCTTACTTTTGCCGGCAAAGGGCAAGTCTTTTACGACCAGCTCCTGTCCAATCCTCCAGGGCCGGAAGGCAGCAAAGGCAGACGGTTGTAGCGGTGCGATAAATTGGGCTTGCCTTTTTTTTATTCTCTTTCATCAACATTCCATAGCCAATAATTCTCTAAGTGCCTTCTTCTATCGGAGGTTTTCAACAGCTAGTTTCGTTGACCAGTAAAAGCTCTATGAAAAAAATCGATGTAGCGTATTATACACGTCGCGCCAATGCTAAAAAGAAAACGCTTGCGGCCGATCTGAAGAAAATTGTCAAGAAAAACCCAAAAGGCTTGCTGGCTGATGTGAAGAGCGCTACAGAGGCAACATGGAAGGATGTGAGTTGTGTAGCTTGTGGCCATTGCTGCATGGAAATGACCCCAACTTGGAAGAAGTCGGAGATAAAGCGTGTTGCAGCGCATTTCGGGATGAGCTCTGCTCAGTATTACGAGAAGTATCTATACACTGAGGAGAAGACGGGTGACATCATGAACGACAGCACGCCCTGTCAGCATTTCGACAAGAAAAAGGGGCTATGCACGATCTACGAAATACGCCCGTCGGACTGTGCTGAGTTTCCGCATTTTCACCGGAAAGATTTTAAAGATCAGGTCGAAGAAGTTTTCATCCCCAACATGGCGCGTTGTCCGGCTACATTGGTGATGGTGGAAAAGCTGAATGCCATCATGCGTGAAAAGGGTGTTATCAAATAGATTCAAAACAAAATGAAGCCTCTCTCTCATCCTCGACGCGTGCCATTTATGGTTTACGCAGATGCCGATGGTAATATATTCGAAGATGAACGCTACGAAGCGGTAGGTCGCAGTGGCTATGACGTATACCCGCTTACTCCGGAAGACTTCATTGAGTTGCCTACCGGAAGCGACTTGTTTACGCTGCCCGGACGACGTCCCTATGGACTGAACCTGGAAACAGGAGAGTTCGACGTTTGCGAAGAGGTGCAAGCCGTAGCCGCACTCAATGCTCCGGCATACACACAATTATACATGGCTGCTTTCGGCACGGAAGAGGAGGGCGCGCCAACTTTGCCTTTGTATTGCTACACGGTGGTGGGCTGGCTCGACGGGAAGTTCTATACGACTGCGGTTCGAATCGATGCAGATGAACGCCAAGATCTGGAAAACTTTGATCAGGAATTGATTATTGAAGAGACTAAAAAGCGACTGGAGCAACATCCGGAGAATAGACTCATTCAGCACCTCGGCAACAATTGCAGCATTCGCTATTGTTGCCCTGCTGCCCGCAATTTTTTTATGGGTCGCTGGGAATGTCCAATTCCGGTTTCGCCGGCCTGCAATAGCAATTGCCTGGGGTGTATTTCGTTTCAACCGGAGGAGCATGAATTGACCTCTCCTCAGGACCGACTCACATTCATTCCGACTGTCGATGAAATCGTTGAATTCACGGTACCGCATTTGGAGAGCGCAGAGCGACCGATTGTAAGTTTTGGCCAGGGCTGCGAGGGTGAGCCTCTGCTCGTATGGCAACTGATGCGCGACGCAATCATTGCTATTCGCAAGAAAACATCGCGGGGCATCATCAACTTGAATACGAATGGAAGCAAGCCAAAGGCAGTGGAGGAGTTGATGAAGGCCGGTCTGAATTCAATTCGAGTGAGCACCAACTCAGCTCGAAAATCAGTTTACGAGTCCTACTATTTACCCAATAACTATGCATTCGAGGACATAAGGGAAAGCGCGCGAATTGTTCGCCAGTTCGGCGGCTGGGCAAGCATCAACTATTTCACTTTCCCCGGTATGACCGATCAGGAGGAGGAGTATGAGGCGCTCCGCGATTGGATTCGCTATAGCGATTTATCTATGATCCAATGGCGCAATTTCAACATAGATCCCGATTGGTATTTAGGGAAACTGGGCATTACGGAACTGAAGCCCGGAATGGGGGTTCGTCAGATGATGGTTAAGATCAGGCAAGAGTTTCCTCATCTGGCCTATGGATATTTTAATCCGCCCAACGAAGTGCAGACGAAATACAATGCGATTCGAATAGAGCTTGGTAGGTAAGAAACTTGGTCGCTTCATTTCATCGGCAACATTTGGAATGTTGTCATTGTAAATTCATAACCGGTTGGTTTTCTTTGCTTTTCACTTGACTTCTTAAAGAATTCGTGCATCTTTGTATTTCCCTTAACTAATCGCAATGACGTCGAAAGTATTTTACTGTTCTAAGCAGCGTGCATTGCACCTTGCGCAAGAAGTGCTTCGAGAGATGAAGCTAGTTGAAACAAAAATGAATAGTTCCGGCAACACCCTATTTGCCGAACGCGGTTGGAGTTTTCTGAGTCCACCTACTGGAGTAGAAGTTACGGTTTTCACCGAAGACAGGCGAGTAGAAGTTGCTGTGAATGTTGAGAGCAAGGTGAAAATGCTCGATTTTGGCAGGAGTGAGTA
>CALQJP020000050.1 GCA_943330925.2 Chryseobacterium gleum | reverse complement strand
TTACTAATGAATACTTACAACTGATTCCAGTCCCCAGTCCCCAGTCCCTAGTAGCTAAAAAGGGCCCTCGACTTCGCTCGGGCACCGGTCGTTTCCCGCGCGATTGCACCTCGGCTGCGCTCGGTGACCGTCCTCGGCTGCGCTCGGTGACCGTCCTCGGCTGCGCTCGGTGAACGCTGGCGTCGGCCGAGCGGAGCCGAGGACAATGCATACGCGTAATGCTATCGGTGGCCGAGCGTAGTCGAGGCCCAACCCCTCTCCAAAAGGAGAGGGGAGCGCGGCAGGTGTGGCTGATAGCGGCACCGCTGCTGCTAGCAATAAGCCTTGTCTTTAGCCGTCTTCAGTCCCCAGTCCCCAGTCCTCAGTCCCCAGTCCCTAAACCCTCACCCCACCATTCTCATACATCCCTTCACGCATGGCCTTGATCTGCTTATCGGCCAGGTATTCATCGTAGCTCATGCGCTTGTCGATGATGCCGTTGGGAGTTATTTCGATGATGCGGTTGGCCACGGTTTCCACAAACTCGTGGTCATGCGAGGTGAAGAGCGCCACGTGCTTCCAGTCTTTCATGGCATTGTTGAAGGCTGTAATCGACTCGAGGTCGAGGTGGTTGGTGGGCTCGTCCATGATAAGACAGTTCGCTCCGTTGAGCATCATGCGTGAAATCATGCAACGCACTTTCTCACCGCCGCTCAGCACGTTACACATCTTCATCACCTCTTCTCCGCTGAAGAGCATCTTCCCTAAGAAGCCGCGCACATAGGTCTCGTCTTTATCACGAGAATACTGACGCAGCCAGTCGATCAAATTGTCGTTGGCCTGGAAGTACTTCGCGTTTTCGTTGGGTAGGTAAGCCGTTGTAATGGTGCTGCCCCATTCAACCTCACCGGTTTCGGGAGTAGCCTCACCACCGATGATGTCGAAAAATGCAGTGATGGCGCTGTGCTCGCGCGAAAGGATAGCCACCTTGTCGCCTTTGAGCAGTTTGAACGACACATCCGCGAACAACAACTGGCCTTCGGCTGAGTGTTTCGAGAGGTTCTCGATGTTCAAAATCTGATCGCCGCATTCGCGATCGGGACGGAATATGATGCCCGGGTATTTGCGGGTCGATGGCTGAATATTGTCGATCACAAGCTTGTCGAGCAATTTCTTGCGGCTCGTTGCCTGGCGCGATTTCGAAGCGTTCGCACTGAAACGCTCCACGAATTCCTGCAATTCTTTGCGCTTGTCTTCTACCTTCTTGTTTTGGTCGGCTCGCTGACGCAATGCCAACTGGCTCGACTCGTACCAGAAAGTGTAGTTGCCGGTGTAAAGCTGTATCTTGCTGAAGTCGATGTCGACGATGTGCGTGCACACTGAGTCGAGAAAGTGACGGTCGTGCGATACCACGATTACCGTATTCTGAAAGTCGGCAAGGAAGTTTTCCAACCAGGTAATGGTTTCCACGTCCAAGTCGTTGGTAGGCTCATCGAGCAGGAGAATCTCGGGGTTACCGAACAGCGCCTGCGCCAAGAGCACACGCACCTTGTCTTTCCCGCTCAACTCACTCATGAGGGTGTGGTGAAGGTCTTCTTTGATGCCCAGGCCGCTGAGCAAGTTGGCTGCATCGCTTTCTGCGTTCCAGCCATCCATCTCAGCAAACAGGGTTTCAAGCTCCGCTGCCTTTTCACCGTCCTTGTCCGAAAAGTCTTCCTTCGCATAGAGGGCGTCTTTCTCTTGCATCAAATCCCACAGCTTTTTGTTGCCTGTGAGCACCGTGTTCAGCACGGTGAAGCTGTCGAACTCGAAGTGGTTCTGCTTCAAAACGCTCATGCGTTCGCCGGGGCCCATGCTGATGTCGCCCGTCATGGGATCTATTTCACCCGAAAGGATTTTCAGGAAGGTAGACTTACCGGCACCGTTGGCTCCGATAACACCGTAGCAGTTACCGTGGGTGAACTTGATGTTCACTTCATCAAACAGGGTGCGCTTGCCGTAGCGAAGCGATACATTGGAAACGTTGAGCATGAGCCTAATTTTTGCGGGCGCGAAGATACGACACCACACGGGTATTTGATTCGATATACCGCGATGTGGGTATAGGTAGCTTCCACTATTTGGTTGCATCTTGCGCCATACATTGTAAAATGAAGCCCCTTTCAACATTGACTGATGCCGTTTCTGCTCAGGTTGTAGAAATACAGCCGGGTAGGTTGGCTCCGCGCTTGGTGGAAATGGGATTGTACAAAGGATGTCGCGTGAGGGTGCTTTTCCGAGCTCCCTTTAATGGCCCGATAGCCGTTGATTTAGGAACATCCATGCTTTCATTGCGCATCGACGAGGCCGCGATGGTTCTGGTAGAAGAAGAAACAGGGGAGGAAGCATGATTCGGAAAATTGCGCTCATAGGAAACCCCAATACCGGTAAGAGCTCGTTGTTCAACCTCCTCACGGGCATGCGTCAGCACGTGGGTAACTATCCAGGCATTACCCTCGACAAGAAATGGGGAGAGTGCGTGCTTGAGAATGGGAATACTGTCCAAATACTGGATTTACCGGGGGTTTACAGTGTGTTCCCTCGGTCAAAGGATGAACGGGTGGTTATTGAAATACTTTCGGACACTCAGCATGCTGATTTTCCGGAGGCCGTTGTAGTGGTGGTTGACGCCACCAATTTGGAACGCAATCTGTTGCTCTTCACCCAGGTTCACGACTTGAACATACCGACGGTGCTTGTGCTTACGATGGATGACGTGAACAAGCAAAAGGGATTGGTTGTCGACAAGCAACTGCTTTCGAAGCGGCTCGGCGGCGTCACTGTGGTTACGGTCAATGCGCGCACGGGCGAAGGAGTGGATCGTTTGAAGAAAGCGCTTGTAAATGCGGCGGGAGGCGAAAGCAATCCTCCATTTTCACCCACACATCCGGTTGAAATAAAAGATGACACGACGGCCCAGCAGACCGATGCAGAGCTTCGTTTTGAGGCAATTCGGAAGCTGCTCATTGGCGTGAATCGCTCAGCACCACAGGTCAAAGAATCACCAACAAGAAGACTGGATGCGCTATTGGTGCATCGTGTTTGGGGCTATCTCATTTTTCTGGGAGTCTTATTGCTGATTTTCCAGTTCATTTTTCAACTGGCAGCCATACCCATGGATTTCATTGATGGCTGGTTTTTGCAGTTTTCCATTTGGGCTCAGGAGCACATGCCCGAAGGCACCTTTACCAATCTGATTGCCGAAGGTGTAATACCCGGCATAGGCGGCGTATTGGTATTTGTGCCCCAGATAGCCATTTTGTTCTTCTTTCTATCGCTGCTCGAAGAGTCGGGCTACATGGCTCGTGTGGTATTCTTGATGGATAGGTTGGTGCGGCCATTCGGCCTGAATGGCAAGAGTGTAGTGCCTCTGATGTCGAGTGTGGCCTGCGCCATACCCGGGGTGATGGCCACGCGCACCATCAGTACGTTCAAAGACCGCATTGTGACCATCATGGTAGCGCCGCTCATGAGTTGTTCGGCGCGTATCCCTGTTTACACCTTGCTTATCGCTTTAGTCATACCCGACCAGCGAGTATGGGGAGTGTTCGACTTGCAAGGGCTGGTATTGTTGGGCTTGTATGCCTTGGGTTTGTTTTCTGCATTGGCCGTGGCTGGTATTATGAAGCGTTTTATCAAAACGGGCGAGCCCAGTTATCTTATATTGGAAATGCCTCTTTATCGAATGCCTCGCTGGAAAGAAGTAGGCATTAATCTGCTGGAAAAGGTGCGCGTCTTTGCCTGGGATGCCGGCCGCGTCATCGTCGCTATTTCCATTTTACTATGGGCCTTGGCTAGTTATGGACCTTCGCATCGCATCGAGCAAGCCGAACAAGCAGCGGCGATGCAGGCTATGCCAGGTGAGGAAGAACAGATGAAAGCAGCCGCGCGACTGGAGAACTCGTATATTGGAATTTTGGGGCATGCTATTGAGCCCGTTATAAAGCCGCTGGGCTATGACTGGAAGATGGGCATTTCGCTCATTACCTCCTTTGCGGCCCGCGAGGTATTCGTAGGCAGCATGGCCACCATCTACAGCGTGGGCGAAGACTTCGAAGAAAACTCGGCGCTTATCGACCGCCTGCGTCAGGAGCGCTGGTCCGACAGTGGGAAGCCTGTATACACCGTGGCTTCGGGCATGTCTCTCATGGTGTTTTATGTCTACGCCATGCAGTGTATGGCAACGTTTGCGGTGGTTCGCCGCGAAACGAAGTCGTGGAAGTGGCCTATTATACAGCTGGTGTATATGGGGGTTTTGGCTTACGTGGCTGCATTCATTACCTTTCAAGTCTTATCGTAATGCAAGCCGTTCTCACCATAATAACTATCTCAATAGCCGCAGTCTACCTCGGGCGATCGTTCTATGGTCAGTGGACGCGCAATAAGAGCAAGTGTGGCGAGTGCGGAAAGGTATAATAGACTAGCATAGCTCACATAAGCGACTTTTTCCCTCAGCGCTCTTATAATAACTCAACCTGCCTATTTCTTTATATCCGAGAATTTCATTGCTGTTTTTATAATCGTTACGGGCAGAAAGGCAATATTTCGTTACTGTTGAACTCAGGTCCAAGAGACGAAAATTGATCTGAAAAAGTGAAGTCACTGATGTCGGACCCACGCGGAATGCACTTTAGTGCCGTGAGTTCACCGCATAATCCGATATGGTGGTTTTCGTTGGTAATGGCTTGAATGCGCACATAATAGGTGTGAAGATATTTTATGTCGTCTACAGGATTCCATCCTTGTAGTGGTTGTATCTCTGAATATTCAACCTCGTTGCATTCGTTATAGATAACTACACTGCATGATTTGACGTTGAACAGTACTGGTTGGTATACGTCATTGAAGCCATCTCCATTGGGGGTGAATGCGCTTGGAATGTAAATACGACACGAATCATTTGTGCCAATTGTATCCGTAATCAAGTTATCGCAATAATCGGAATGATGATGGTTTTCTTTATGGCAGCCGTTAGCAAGGAGTGCTACAAAAAACAACAGTATAACATGAGATTTCTTCATTGCCTAAAAGTTTGAGGAGAGGGAAATGAACATGAAAATGAATGTTGGCAAATCTTGACTCAATGAGCATGACAATAAGCAGCCACAGACGTGATAACAAACTCATGACAGCTGAAACTGTGTATAGGTGCGGGTTAAAGTGAATCTTAACTCTTCGTGCTGAAAAGTTTCCCGGCATTACCTTGCGAGTATAAGCTTAATGCACCGTCATTTTTCTGACCACTGTAGATTGGTCGCTGAGCGTGCAATTCCATTTCCTGTGTATTTCCCGTTGGGGGAGAAGTTTGGCGCTTGTATGAACCTACTTAACAGAGTCTATCTGAGATTGAATGTCCTGTCGCAGTCGTGGCAGATGATTGTTGATAATACCCCAGATGTTTTCATCAGAAACATTATCATAAGCATGCACAATATGATTTCTTAAGCCCACAATTTTTCGTGCGTTTACAATTGGAAAGTTCGTGTCGATAATCAGTATTTTGTTGACAGCTTCACCTATTATCTCCAGGTTTCGTTCGATTGCTCTTTTGAGAAGTATATTGTCTTCGTAGTCAGCGAACCGTTTTCTCTTCCTTCGAAGAAAGTATCGATTTCATCCAAGGCCTGCTTGATGTCGAAAAGATATTTAAGCACTTTTTCGTTCATACACCAAATGCTTGTCGCGATCAACGATTCGTCTGAAAATTGGGTTTTTGATAGCTTGGTTTTCAACTAAATCAACTTCATGCGCTAGTAATTTTTGAAGCTTTTCTTTGAGATCCATATAGTTGTCGAAGTAGTCTTCTAATCTCATAGGTTCAAATTGAACAAGCACATCAATGTCGCTATTTGCCGAAAAAGAAGGAGTCAGGACTGATCCAAATACATAGAGTTCTTTCACCTTGTGATAGTCACAGAGTGTTTGAATTGCACTATAATTTGAATGAATGACTTGCATATTGCGAAGATAAGGCCTGTTTTGCTATTTCACGATTTCGATAGTTCATCAACATCCTAGTTCAGTTCGTTACGCTGAATTGCGCCTGTATTATCGTCCTTGTAAACAAAGTCGAATTTTTCTGAAAATGTTTACAAGGTAATTTTTCCGGAGTCTAGACAATAATTCCAGGCTGTGAAGAATTTGCCACGAATAGAGAGTTGCCCCAGTTAATGTTATTCGATTCCCATAGAATCTCTAAATGTTGCTTTGGCGAGGAGAGTCTTAGCGATACGCCATTTTTCCCATGTACACACGTTGGATTTTTTTCTAAATTGAGTACAGAATCTGTACACAAATTGTTTTTATTTTTGAAATGTGTACAGAATTGGTACACAAGAGAATTTATTTTTCAAATTGTGTACACGAAAAAAAGATGCCGGCACAGCGATTTATTCCGCAGCTAGCCATGAAATTGGCCGCAAAACCATCGGAGATGGTTGAGTTGTTTGGCGTAAGTAGAAACTATTTGCACAAGCTCTCTAACGGTCAGCGACCGTTGACAGGAAAATTGTTGGAGAAAGTGGCTTCGTTTGCTACAAAAGACTCCGGGTATAAAGCCATCGCGCCTTTGCACAGGCACCAACCGTCGAACGACGACCAATCAAAACCACTTGTTGTGCGTAAAATTTCCGTGGCAGAAAAGAAAATCAATGACCTCCGTGAAGAGTTGAATCGATTGCATCAAACGGAGGAGGCCATGCTGTATGTAGCCCATCTGTGCGATCAGTTTGAGTCCAAAAGTTTTGAGCACGACTGGTGCAAGTTGCATTTGCGCCGACTGAAGCAACGGTTGCCGAAGGACCCGGACATGCAACGCACCGAGTGGGAAGCCAAACTGGCGGGATTACTTGCGGAAAGAAAATATTGGGAGAAGAAGGCGGTGTGAAATACTTCTTCGTACCTGCACTGACCGATGGCTAACGCCTGCAGCCGCTGACTTAGTAAAGTTCTAAATGAAAAATACCGCTCTCGCGGGATTGCATCATCCTTTTCAGGTGGCGGAGAGTTAGGAAATAAGTTCCCCGTCTGAACCTCCCGCCACACAAGCTTTTCCGAAGCCCCGCATCACAAGCGCATGCTGTGCGAAAGCGTTTGACTTTCTGGGGTTGAAGGCAAGGGGAATGGGGTAGGTGGGCAAGTGGGCAAGTAGATTTTTGTGTGTGTTGAACAATGCAACTCATTACTAAGATTAAAAACAACACATTTATTCAGACTCTATAACACGTTGTTGCGTTTCAGATAGAATCTCCGGATCTTTACTGAAGAAGCCTTTAATCAAATCACCCTCCTGGTATTCAAAGATATACATCAGTCCACCTTCGTGTGTTTCTCCCAATACTACTAGACATTCATGTCCGTTTTCCTCTACCACGACATCAATGATATTATTGCTTTCATTGATTTTTATAATGTCAAATTCTTTATTGCTAAAGGATTCCTTCATGTTATTGAGATCAAAAGCTAGAATCAACTTTGGTTTATGCTCATACAAGTTCTTGTAAACTAATTTTCCGGATTTGATTGCTTGGGGTGTACTTAACAATGCTGAGTGCTCAAAAAATTGAGTTGTATCCAACTTTACCGTAATAAGTTGAGCTACCATTTCCGAAGAAATGAATACCATAATTGCGAGTGCGATGCTTTTCATGGGAAGGGTTTGAGGGTTTAGGATTAGATTTAATAAGCGCATGAATGGCCTGCTGGATTCTTTTGCTGCAACGCCAGCGAGAAAATTTTTAGTGCGTTATCTCTGAAATAATCTTGCTATGGCATACTTGTGGTAATTAGCTCATTATTGGTTATCCAATATTTCCGGATAAATCACGTATACCTATAACAACCTTCAAGTTCAATAACCTATGCGAACCCAATTCATTGTTATATTAATTACCCTCGTGGTATTGGCCTTTGGCCAACAGGGTAAAGCTTTGAAGCATGAGCCAGTCAAATCAAGAAAACTCTGTGATACTATCTATTCAAGGGGTGAAGATTTGGAGACGGGAGAGTACTATTTAATCATAGATGTTATTTGCGATACCATTGAACCCACCGATCTTTATCCTATCAGTGGTGGAGTTGGCGAGCCTTAAAAAATGTGCATCTAAATTTTACCTATATGAAAAAAGTCCTTTTAATTATCCTGATTGCTATGATTGGTAAAACTTATGACGCCCAAACACTTTCAGCCTCTGAGCAAGAGCTTTATGATATCATCATGAAGTACCGCAAATCGATCAGGCTTCCTACTATACCACTTTCCGAATCCTTAACCTATGTGGCACAAGTGCATGCTCGTGATCTTGTCGAAAATAGGCCTGCTCACGGCGAATGCAATTTACACAGTTGGTCGGATAAGGGGCCCTGGAGTGAATGCTGCTACACAGACGATCACGCTAATGTTGAATTGGTTTGGAGCAAACCTTCCGAGCTCACCACATATACCGGATATGGCTATGAAATCGCGGCCTGGTCGAGCAATGGTATTTCACCCGAGCAAGCTCTCGAAATGTGGAAGAGCAGCTCCGGGCATCATGCATGTATGATGAATATCGGCATGTGGAGACAACCCTGGAATGCAATCGGCATTGGCATTTATGAGGGCTATGCACTTGTGTGGTTTGGGCATGAGGAGGAGGTGAAGAATAAGAAGAAGTGAAATTGTCGGATGTAGAATTGATTAAATGATAAATTCTCAGTTTATGTCAAGGATAGTTATATCTCTAGCCTGCCTCTTATGTGTTATGTCAACGGCGTTGGGTCAAACCAATTTTTATGAACGGCTGGCAGATAGCACGTTGACCCTTACACAACAGCAAGTGCGTTATGATCCATCATACTTTAAGATTGATTACCCCAACGGTGATGTGCCTTCGGACAGGGGAGTCTGCACGGATGTAGTAATTCGGGCGTATCGTAAAATGGGGATTGATTTACAGCGCGAGGTGCATGAAGATATGAAGGCGAATTTTTCGAGGTATCCCAAAAAGTGGGGGCTCAAGTCTACTGACCGAAGCATTGATCATCGCCGAGTACCTAACCTGATGACGTTATTTGGCAGAAAGGGAATGTCGCTTCCGGTTACCTCTTCGGCCGGGGATTATCTTCCAGGCGATGTTGTATGTTGGAATCTCGGAGGAGCGGTTACTCACATTGGAATAGTTGTGAACCGAAAATCAGCCGATGGCGTAAGGTATCTTATAGTCCATAATATTGGCAGTGGTCAAGTGCTGGAAGATTGTCTTTTCAACTTCACTATCATCGGGCATTATCGGTATGGTGGATGGCATGCCTTTTAACTGAATAGATGACGAATGCTGAATCCCCTTTTCATTTGTGATATCATTGTAAAATGATAAGAATATTACTTGTATTGCTCGTTTTAACCATTACTTCATTAAGCTTTTTTACGTTGAGTGATTTGAAATTAAAGTCGCATATCAGCCATCAGATTCGTGGTGTAGACATTTCGAATCAATATTCCGGAGAATTAAATTGGACTGCTTTAGATAACGATAAGGACTTTGTAATCCTCAGGGCGATAAGGGCTGTTGATACATGTAAGGTGGAAGGGCTAAGAAAATTCACACCAATGGTTGATAGGAATTTCAGTAAAAACTGGAATTCCTTGAAGAAAAGTGGCATAGTGCGAGGTGCCTATCATTTTTTTGCCCCTGATGTTTCGGCAGAAATACAGTTTAATGTATTCAAACAGACGGTTCAACTCGAAAAGGGCGATTTACCGCCAATATTGGATGTTGAGAATGGTAATTGCAACATGGACGAGGCGTTTAAATGGTTGAGTTTAGCAAAGCAGCATTATGGAGTAGATCCCATTTTGTACTCCGAGTATTTTTTCTATAAACTATTTCTCAAGCAACGGAATCAGCATTATCCCACTTGGTTATACATCAACGAAAATTTCATGTTTATGCCAGACTTTAAAGAACCTGCCTGTTTATTCTGGCAATACAGACAAGATAAAGAATTAAGCGGTTTCCAGGAATCTGTTGATTTCAATATGTTCCTTGGTGATTCTAGTGATTTTAGTAGGTTGCTGATACGATAGATATGTGGTCTTCTTTATTGACGATAATATCCGCTTTAACTGTTTAGAATATGTCACAAAGGTCAAAATGGGCAGCTGATAGTAGTCCTCTAATTCGAGGTAGATTTAAAAAGCGATACTTCGCATTGGTAATGTGTGTAGTATGGATAGCAATCCTGAATATGTTCAAGCATCCATTTGTTTTTTATACACCTGTTGATATCCCCGGTCATCAAATGGCTATTACAATTCCACCTTTTGGAATGTTTATGGAGTCCCAATTTGAAACAGCCGATGCAAGTGATCCCTGCGCGCATCCACTTATTCATGAAAGGATTCATTGGAAGCAATATGAACGCATGGGATTGTTTTACTTTTATTATGACTATCTGAAATGCTTTTTGGCATCCGGCAGACACAATAATTGGATGGAGCGTGAAGCACA
>CALQJP020000049.1 GCA_943330925.2 Chryseobacterium gleum | reverse complement strand
TTGAGGTTCGTGATTTTGTTGTAGCTCCATTTGAAGTCGAAGCCCAGGCGCTTCAGTTGCGCAGCCATCAATGCTTCTTCGTGCATGTTCTTGCCGCCTTCATCATCTTCGTTGAGCCAAAGGTTGGGGTGCAGCCGTTCAATCTCGCTTGGCATCAAGCCTGCGAACAGGGCGTTGCGTGCATAGTGTGTAGCTGTTGGTAGGATGGCGTAGAAAATGTCTTCGCTTTCCGGACGAAAGTACTCTTTCAATTTGGGCTGAATGACCCGCCATTGGTCGAATCGGAGGTTGTCGATTACAACCATGAAAACCGTATCGGTTGATTCTTTCAGTATCGGCGCAACTTTCGTTTTCACCAAGGTATGCGACATGACCGGAGCTTGCGTTGTATTCTTCAACCACGATGTGTAGTTGTTCTTGATGAACTTGGCAAACTGCTCATTGGCTTCGATGCGTTGTGTTCGGAAAATTTCAGCCATTCCCTCGTCTTGCGAGTCGGATAGCTCCAGGCTCCAGCGCACGAGTTTCTTGTAAAACTCCGACCATTCATCGGAATTCATCTTGTCGCCTAGGCGCATCGCTATTTCGCGAAACTCCTGGCGGTAGTCGTTTGTCGTTTTTTCGCTGACCAAACGCTTTTCGTTGAGGTTTTTTTTAAGCGAATGCAGAATCTGGTTCGGGTTAACGGGCTTGATGAGGTAGTCGGCTATTTTCGATCCGATGGCATCTTCCATGATGTGCTCCTCTTCGCTCTTCGTAATCATTACAACCGGCAGCGTTGGGTCGATATCTTTGATTTTCTGTAGTGCTGAAAGTCCGTTGATACCGGGCATATTTTCATCGAGAAAAACAATATCGAAAAAACTCTCTCGCGCCTTTTCAATGGCTTCTGCGCCGTTGTTGACCGTTACTACTTCATAGCCTTTCTGCTGCAAAAAGAGTATGTGGGGTTTGAGCAAATCGATTTCGTCGTCGGCCCAAAGAATGCGTTCACTTGCCATTAATTAGAATATGTGTAGGGGTTATAGCCTGTTCAAATCTACGATGAAAGACATTTTAGCCTAACTCCATGATGCATTGGATATTTTTGCATCTTAAAACTATTTTTCGTTGGCACTCAAACGCAAGATTATAAACGACCCGGTTTACGGATTCATTTCCATTCGCCATGCATTCATTTTGGAGCTCATCGATCATCCGTGGTTCCAGCGTTTGCGTCGTATTGCGCAGTTGGGTTTGTCGCATTTGGTATATCCCGGAGCGCTTCACAATCGATTTCAACACGCTATCGGTGCGATGCACCTCATGCAAAACGCGATAGATGAGTTGCGATTAAAGGGTAACGAGATTACGGACGAAGAAGAGGTGTCGCTGTTGTGCGCCATTTTATTGCACGACATTGGTCATGGTCCGTTTAGCCATGCCCTGGAATATACCATTGCCAGTGAAGTGCACCATGAGCGCATTTCATCGCTCATGATGAATCGATTGAATGAGCATTTCAACGGCAGGCTTACCATGGCCATTGCCATTTTCAATAACGAATACCCCAAGAAGTTTTTGCATCAGTTGGTGAGCAGCCAGCTCGATATGGATCGGCTGGACTACTTGGCCCGCGACAGTTTCTTCAGCGGTGTGGTAGAAGGGCAGGTGGGAAGTGAGCGCATTTTGAAGATGCTGGATGTAGTCGATGATCAGCTGGTGGTGGAGGAGAAGGGTATCTACAGCATAGAGAAGTTTATTGTGGCTCGCCGCTTCATGTACTGGCAGGTTTATTTGCATAAAACTGTTTTGAGTGCTGAGTTCATGCTCGTGAACGCGCTGCGCAGAGCGCAGGTGTTGGCGAGGGCCGGTGCTGTGTTGCATTGCTCACCGGCATTGCATTATTTCCTATATAACCAGGTGAAACAGGAAGAGCTCATTTCGAAACCTGAAGCCTTGCAGTACTATGCATCACTCGACGATTTTGATATCGCTGCAGCGTTGAAAGTGTGGCAGCATCATGAGGATCGAGTATTGGCAATGATTGCTACTCAAATGGTGAATCGAAGTTTGTTCAAAATTGAAATACAACGCACTCCTTTTGAATCTTCGCGAGTGATCCAGGAAGTAGAGCGTATTTCAGCGAAGTATGGTTTTACGAAGGAAGAAGCCGGGTATTTCGTCATTCAATCGAGCGTCGATAATCGAGCCTACAATAGTCAATACGACGTGATTCGAATTCTCATGAAGGACGGCAGCGTGCGCGACGCAGCAGAAGTGAGCGACCACTTAAATATCGCTGCGTTGAGCAGTGTGGTTGAAAAGCACTTCGTGGCGTATTTGCGATAGTAAGCCACTAATTCACGAATAAAAGATATTGTTGAGTAGTTTTTTTGCTTTCGTGAAAGGGAGCACAAGCGAATTTCTTCATTCTTCATTCGCCATTAGTCATTCGCCATTATAAATTGACTTCTTCCCCATCCTTATCAAAGATGTGATACTCGAGCAAAGCAGCGCTCGTGGATGGTTCTACACGGAGTTTGATTTTGTACTTCTTGCTCCACGTTTTGGTGATGTTCGAGAAGAAACCACGATTCATATAGGCTTCTACCATGGGGTGCACTGCCAGACGCAGTTGCTTGTGCGTGCCTTCTTCCGATAAGAAGCGAATGTTGTTTTCGATTTCTTCGGTGAAGAGCAGCGAAGATTGGATCGTGCCTTTGCCGTCGCAGCTAGGGCACTTTTCGGTGGTGACAACCTGGGTAACAGGCTTCACACGTTCACGCGTGATTTCAACAACACCGAAGCGGCTTGGAGGAAGCACATTGTGCTTCGCCTTGTCTTCTTTCATCGCATCGCGCAGCACGTCGCTGAGCTTGCGTTGGTTGTCTTTGTTCTGCATGTCGATAAAGTCGATGCAGATGATACCGCCCATATCGCGCAAGCGAAGCAGTCGGGCTATTTCACGAGCGCACTCCACGTTGGTTTGCAACGCATTTTCTTCCTGGTTTACTACCGTGGAGTTTTTACGGTTGCCACTGTTCACATCGATAACGTGCATGGCCTCGGTGTGCTCTACGATAACGTAGGCGCCACTTTTGAGGTTGACCTGCTTTCCGAAGCTCTGCTTGATTTGACGATGAATGCTAAACGCGTCGAACAAGTCGGTGCTGCGATGCATCTTCACGATGCTTTCCTGGTGATTAAACGTTTTCAGGAAAGCTTTCACTTCAGCGGCCACGGCATCGTCGTTGACGTGAATAGCAGTGAAGCTGTCGTTCAGGATATCGCGCAGAATAGAGGTCGTCTTGTTGATTTCGCCGAGCACACGTTGAGGAGCTCTTGCCGTGCGCATGTTTTTATGCAACTCTTCCCAGCGCTTAACGAGGTCTTGCAAATCCTGATCGAGTTCCGATACGCTGGTGCCTTCGGCTTGCGTGCGGATGATAACGCCCATGTTTTGAGGGCGAATGCTGCTGATCAGTTTGCGCAGACGGTCGCGCTCGTCGTCGTCTGTAATGCGCCCCGAGAGAGAGATTTTGTTCGAAAACGGAACCAGAACCAGGTATCTGCCTGCAATGGTTATCTCGGACGTTAGACGAGGACCTTTTTGAGAAATTGGTTCTTTGGCTACCTGCACGGGTATTACATAGCCTTGCCCCAGTGCGTCTTTTATCTTCCCTTCCTTCTTGATATCGGGTTGCAGCTGGAAGCCCATCAAATCGGGTGAACGCTGTTCGCCGGCTGCCGTTTTGCGCGCAAACGCGTTGAGCGTTGCAAACTGAGGCCCCAAATCAAGGTAGTGCAGAAATGCGTCCTTGCTGTAGCCTACATCTACGAAGCATGCGTTGAGATGGGGTAATATCTTTTTAACTCTACCCAAGTAAACGTCGCCCACTGCGTACTCCTGATTGCGCTGTTCGCGGTGGAGTTCGATGAGGACCTTCTCTTTGAGCAAAGCAATTTCTACTCCCATAGAAGTAGAATTGATAATGAGTTCGATGTTACCCGTCAAAACCGGAATATTGAGAAAATAAAAAACAGGTGGAAGCACAGAGCTGCCACCCTGAATGGAGGACTGCTGAGCGACCAGCGCTCAGCAGCACACAGAACAAACTACTAACGTTGTTTCTTCTTGTGGCGGTTCTTTCTCAAACGCTTCTTTCTTTTGTGTGTGGCCATCTTATGGCGCTTTCTTTTTTTACCGCAAGGCATTGTTTTGCTGTGTTAATTGAATATTTAAAGTATCTATAAACTCTTTCACCTTCGCAACAACCACTTCGTCGTTGTTGTGTCGTAAAAGTGCTTCGTAGCGTTGTTTGGCTTCAGCCGGACGATTCAATTGCTGAAGCGCCTGGGCTGAAAAAAACAGGGAGTTGTTGTCGGTTGAATCCAACTGCAATCCGCGTTCAAAACACTGTAAGGCCAAACTTACAGTATCCATTACCATAAACTGATAACCAACTTCTATTTGGTATTTAATATCATCAGGACGCAGGGCAATCACTTTTTCAAAGCGCGCAATGGCTTTGTCGAGTTGTCCGCTTTTCACTGAAAACAATCCCAAATAGTAATGCGCATCGGCATTGGTGGAATCTTCAGCGACCATTTCTCGCAGCAGGGTTATGCCGGCCATGGGGTTCGTTCCGTTAACCAACTCAACTGCTTGCTGCAGTTTGAGTGAGTCGGGATCCATGGTAGTCGCCGCAACCTCTTTCGAGGCAGGGTGTTTAGGTAACATTAAAAAAAGAACGATAAGTCCTAGTGACAATAGCACTAGCACGCTAAGCAGAATGCGCTGTTTAGGCATTGGCATTCTGATCAACTTTCACTTTAGCCTTCACATCATCCATAAACTCTTTAGCAGGCTTAAATGCAGGTATGTAGTGAGCCGGAATAACAACACTTGTTTTCGCCAAGATGTTACGACCCAACTTCTCTGCACGCTTCTTAACTATGAAGCTTCCGAAACCGCGCAAATAAACGTTTTCACCATTTTCCATAGCGTTTTTCACGGTGCCCATAAAACCTTCAACAATGGCAAGAACGTCGTTGCGGTCGATGCCTGTTTTGTTGGAGATCTCGGTTACTATGTCTGCTTTTGTCATATCGTGGTATTATTAATTGTCTATTAGGTATTTTTTAAACGGGCGGCAAATATACTCCGCTTTTTTTATTTCCAAAGTGTTCTTTTACTGAATGTTAGGAAACGTCCTTTCAATGAATTACACCCGGTGTTTAGCGGTGGCCTGTTTTTGTGCTTGTATTGCCCGTTGTTCAATAACATTGCGCTGCCTATGAGAATGTCTTCCACACTCGTTTCCTGGTATTTGCAGCATAAGAGGGATTTGCCCTGGAGGCATACGCGCGAACCTTATGCAATCTGGCTTTCAGAGGTTATTTTGCAGCAAACTCGGGTGAACCAGGGAATGAGCTACTATCATCGATTCTTGGAGTTGTTCCCGACCGTGTTTGACCTGGCTTCGGCTTCTGAAGGCGAGGTGTTGAAGGCTTGGCAGGGGTTGGGTTATTACAGCCGAGCGCGCAACCTCCATGCTACTGCGAAGAAAGTAGCTTTCGAAATGGGTGGCGTTTTTCCTCAAACTGCAGCTGAAATGAAAATGCTGAAGGGGGTAGGCGATTACACGGCTGCGGCGATTGCATCCTTTTGCTATGATGAATGTGTGCCCGTGCTGGATGGAAATGTGCAGCGGGTTGTTTCCAGGATACTTGCAATGGAGGAGCCTGTCGACAAGCCTCCGGGAAGGGCTGCTATCAATAAGGTACTCAACGAATGGATTGACCCGCAAAATCCGGCTCTGTTCAACCAGGCCATCATGGAGTTTGGTGCTCTGCAATGCACACCGCAGAAACCCAATTGCGAGGTTTGTCCGCTCAAAGCCGCTTGCCTTGCTTTTGCCGGAGGCCGACAGGCCGACTTCCCGATGAAGGCGGCCAAGACTAAGGTTACTGACCTATGGATGTATTATGTCGTTGCCGTTCATGAAGGCAGTGTCCTGGTTCGGCATCGACAGCATTCCGGTATTTGGAAAGGGCTCTACGATTTTCCATCCATTGATTCGGATGTTGCCTTGGATGTTGCCTCTGCTCTGGATCAATGGTGCGAGGACCGAGGAACTTCCAAGAATGTGTTGCTTCATTCTTCTCCCATTGAGCTCTTTCATGTGCTTTCACACCGACGTATACATGCTGTTTTTCTGGAGGTAAAACTGCCAAGCAAAATTGCATCTCGTGATTCTGAGCAGTGGTTGCCTATTGATGAATTGGAGAATCTCGGCGTTTCAAGACTTGTTGATAGATATATCCAGGAGCATGGCCAAGTGCTGCATGGAATGGAATAATTTTGCTATAAATCATTCCTTTGGGGAATAAGGTTGAACAGGAAGTTGGTTCTAGGTTTGCGGCGTTCAATTCATTATTCACCCTAAATTTTTTAAACACATGGCAACAGTAAACAAAGTGATCTTGCTCGGCAACTTGGGCCGAGACCCAGAAACAAAAAACTTCGACAACGGCGGAGTGGTTGTTTCCTTTCCAATGGCTACAACTGAAAGCTACTGGGATAAGGAAAAGGCACAGCGGATCGATCTGCCTACCGAATGGCACAACGTTCGTGTGAATCGTCCGGGGCTTACCAAACTTGCACAATTCCTCCACAAGGGAAGTCAGGTGTACATCGAGGGCAGCCTGCGCACACGCCAGTATCAAACCAAGGAAGGTGAAACGCGCTACTTCACGGAGGTGGTCGCAAACGAAATCGTACTCACAGGTTCAAGAACTACCGTTGAAGGTACTTCTCAACCTGCAACTACGGAGCAATCTGCCCCCGCGCCGGTGCCGGCAGCTGTTGGAGACGATGATCTTCCATTTTAAGTCGAACGAATATTTGAAGTTTGGAAACAATTAGTTTAAGCGCACATACTGCGACAATTCTTTTAACTGTTTGGAGCAACACCGGTCCTTTATTGGCGGTGTTGCTTCTGCTTTTGTGCAGTGCGCTCATCTCTAGCAGCGAGGTGGCTATGTTTTCCCTAACCCCTGCGCAAAAGGCTGATTTAATTAACTCGAAGCACGGTTCGGATCAGCGCATTTTGGAGCTGCTCGAAACACCCGATCGTGAGAAGGGCCCGAAGCGTTTGCTCGCAACGATTCTCATCGCCAACAACGCTGTCAATATTGCGATTGTGTTGCTGTCATCACAAATTACAGCCGGGTTTTTTGCTGATGGATTGTACCCGGAATGGTTGCAGACCATGATTGATGTGGTGGCCATCACGTTTGTTATCGTTTTGTTTGGTGAGGTAATTCCGAAGGTGTATGCCACCGGCAATAATCTGCAAGTAGCTCGCTTTATGGCGATGCCTCTCGAGTTCATTCGCCGTTTGTGCAGTCCGCTGACCTGGTTTCTCATGCGCTCTTCGTCGTTGTTGGAGACGCGATTGAAAAACAAAGTGCGAAGCAACATTTCGGTTGATGAGCTCGGACATGCGCTTGAGTTAACTGCCGACGATGGCAGAACAGAAGAGGAACATAAAATTCTGGAAGGTATCGTAACGTTCGGCGGAAAGGAGGCAGCTCAGATTATGACGCCTCGCACCGATATCGTGTTTCTTTCCATAAACCTGACATTTCAGGAAGTACTCGCCATTGTATTGGAAAAGGGGTATTCGAGAATGCCGGTCATAAAGGATTCTTCGGATGAAATTGCAGGTTTTCTGTTTATCAAAGATCTATTGCCGCACATTGAGAAGCCGGAGTTTGAATGGCAAGCGCTTATTATGCAGCCGTTTTATGTTCCGGAGAATAAAATGATTGACGATCTGTTGCAGGAGTTTCAGCAAAATAAAATTCACCTGGCTATTGTTGTCGATGAATATGGTGGCACTTCCGGGCTCGTAACGTTGGAAGACATTCTGGAAGAAATTGTAGGAGAGATAAAAGATGAGTTTGATGAGGAAGAATTGCATTATTCGAAACTCGATGACTACACCTTCATAGTGGAGGGTAAAACCCCCCTGGTCGATTTATATAAGATTTTGGATGTTGATGGCGCGGTGTTCGAAGAGCACAGGGGTGATAGCAGCACGCTGGCCGGCTTCATGCTGGAGCAATCGGGACGATTATTGGAGCGAGGTGATTCGGTTGATTTCAACGGTTTCAACCTCTTTGTGGAGGCGGCAGATAAGCGTAAAATCAAACGAGTGAAGGTGACTCTGCCCGGTTAGAGCGCATAGGCAAAGGATTCTAACCTCTTCCCGAGGGTAGTTACAATCGAAAAATTTAGTTTCACTTTAGGGAAACTTTCTTTAATTTTACATTTTGAATAACTATCCGAAATACAGGAAGATTACTTTCTATAAAGGGTATTTCCAATCGTTCTTCTCCCTTCAAAACAAGAAGGTGAAGGCGAAAATTATGTGGACATTTGACTTAATCGAAGATTTAGAACGTGTCCCTGAGATTTACCTCAAGCACATTGAAGAGACAGATGGGCTTTACGAAATCAGGGTACAACACGGAAGCGATATTTTTCGGATATTCTGCTTCTTTGATAAAGGTCAGCTTGTTGTTATCGCGAATGGTTTTCAAAAGAAAACTCAAAAAACACCTCGAAGAGAAATCGATCAAGCACTAAAGATTAAACAGGAATATGAAAGCGAAAAATAAGAACCTAATGACGCTCGAGGAGTTCAAGGAAAAGAATTATGGCAAGAGAGGTACGAAAAAGCGTGACGAACTGGAAGCAGGTTATGAGTCCTTCAAAATCGGGGCTATGATTCACCAAACGCGCATTGAAATGGGCATGACTCAAGAACAGCTTGCCGATAAAGTTGGAACAACGAAATCATACATTTCAAAAATCGAAAACGATATCAAGGAAGCACGTTTATCCACCTTGCAAAAAATAATTGAGATTGGCTTTGGTGGTAAACTGGAATTGAATATCCGAATAGGTTAGGCAATAGGCAGGGCAATAATGGCCTCTAATGCCCGCGCCTTTGGCGCTTCAATCGAAAACTACATTATGTTTGAAAATGTTGCTTACACGATGACGCAGCAGATGTGTGACAGTCCTTTTCAACGCATTTGATTATTATGAAAAAGAAACTTCTCTTGTTTGTTGTTGTTGCCTGCCTTGCTGCATGTGGTTGGTGGTGGTTCGGTATGGATGAGGCAAGCGTGCCGAAGCCTCGTGGCTACTTTCGAATAGACCTTCCAGAGCAAGAGTATCGCAGTTACGAATCGGCATGTCCGATGAATCTGGAAGTGTCGACTGTTGCGCAGATTGAAGTGTTTCGCGACAGACAGTCGGCCGACTCATGTTGGTTTAACATCTACTATCCACGTTACAATGCTCGTGTGCACTGCACATACATCGCGGTTGGTAATCGATTCAATGAACTGGTGAATGACGCATACGGATTCGCTGCCAAGCATGAAATGAAAGCCTCTGGTTTGCGCAGAATGATGGTGAGCGATTCCACGCGCGATGTGCATGGCATTATCTACGACATAGAAGGGGATGCCGCTTCGAATGTGCAGTTCTTTCTGACCGACAGTACGAACCACTTCCTTCGTGGGGCGCTTTATTTCTTCAATTCACCCAATCCCGACTCCATTCAGCCTGTGCTTGAATTCGTGCGAGCAGACATCGATAGGCTTGCGCAAACCCTGCAGTGGCGCTGATTAGCGTTTTATCCAGCGTACGATCATCACGATTACCACAATCAAAAACATGAAAATGGAAATCTTGTTGATGCCGTGCATGAAGCGCAGATTCAAATCGGTCTTTTCGCGTTTGAAGAGATTGCGAGGATCGAGGTAGTACAGAATTTTTTGGAGGAACATATTCAAATGTAAGGTGTGATTAGCTGCACACGGCAATCATGGAGATCTCCACTTTGCAGCTTTTGGGTAAACAGGCCACTTGCACGGTTTCGCGTGCCGGGAATTCGCCCGTGAAGTAGCGAGCATAAACAGCATTCACTTTCGGGAAGTCGCCCATGTCGGCGAGGAAAATCGACGTCTTCACCACCGCTGAAAAATCAATTCCCGCTTCTTTTAAAACCGCTTGCATGTTCTGCATCACGAGTTCGGTTTCCGCTTCTACATCGAGCGGCGTGTATTCTTGCGTTGCTGGGTTGATGGCGATTTGTCCGCTGGTATAGAGCATGCCGCCGGCTTTCACGGCTTGTGAGTATGGGCCGATGGGCATGGGAGCGTGTTCGGTTTGGATGATGTGTTTCATGGGGGGCGAAGGTAGTGAAATGGTGAAATGGTGAGGGGGTGAAGGGGTGAAGGGGTGAAATGGTGAAATGGGCGGAGGTTCTCATCTGATTCTGATTCTGTTTCTCGCTCTATGGTGAATTGCTGCGCCTCGACTCCGCTCACCAACCGTGGTTCGGCTGCGCTCACCAACCGTGGTTCGGCTGCGCTCACCAACCGTGGTTCGGCTGCGCTCACCAACCGTGGTTCGGCTGCGCTCACCAACCGTGGTTCGGCTGCGCTC
>CALQJP020000048.1 GCA_943330925.2 Chryseobacterium gleum | reverse complement strand
AATCCTACGTCAGGGCCCAAATCGGTCACCAGCGGTGATACTTCCAGCGTTATGGTTGCCGATGCCTCACAACCCGATGCATTTCGAGCCGTGACCGTTAGCACACCCGAATCTTCCGTTGCCAATGCAGTGTTTTGTGCCGTAAAATCGATTACCCAATCGTGAGGTGTCCACTCCCATTGCAGAGCTTCGTTTAAGGTAGCAACAGCGCCAACTGCAATGCCAGTAGCCTCGCAGGTTTGAATGAGATCGGGCGTTGCATTCACGGTAAAAGAAGGAGTAACATCAATCGATATTTCCTGCTCTACTTCGCAGCCCGAAGCTGCCTGCACGGCCAAACAAGAAATCACAACATCCTGCTGCGGCATGAGCGAAACATTACCCGAAGTTGCACCCGTCACACTCGCGTCGCCACTCCACTGAAACACAACACCATCGACTGATCCGGAAAGTGCGGCACTCAATTCGGTTAATTCTCCTGTGCAAAGCGAATCGTCGGATGCCGTTAAAGCAAGTGAAAACAGAGACCCTAACGTTACCGTAACGCTGCCTTGGGCCACACAACCAAACTCGGAGGTTGCCTCTACAGTATAGGTTTCTGTTTGTTGAACATTCACAGTAGGATTAAATGAAAATGCGCCCTGCATGGCGTTATTGGGTGTCCAACTAAAATCATACACCCCCTGTATACTGGGTATTGCAGATAACTGTATGTCTTGGGGATAACAGATTACTACATCATCGGGTGTGCCCAATTGAAATGGTTGGCCCACCTCTACCAACACCGAGTCAACATAATCACAACCGGTAGTAGCATCGATGGTTGTGACTTCATACAATGTGGTAAGAACAGGTGACGCCTGCACTTGAGTGCCAAATGCTGAAGACAGGCTCGATTGAGGCGTCCATGCACAGTTGAAATTAGCGGTAGCAAGCTGACCTACATACGTATTTTCCAAGACCCAATTATCCTGATTGGCCGCATAAGAACCGCTCTGTCGCCATCTCAAACGCGTGTTCGGATTGCACGCTGCAAGAGGAAGGGGCACATCCAATGCAACAAAATCAGGATACGCCGATTCGTAGAATGTCTGTATCGCTGTCCATGTGCCTCCGGCCACCGAATAAGCGAGCACCACATTGTCTCCCGGCTCTGCATCGTCGCATGGTGCGCTGCCATTGGCAATTTTGAGTGAGAAATAAACGGTTCCACCGCCAGAGAGATCGAGCGGTTGTGTTATCGCCTCACGAGGGAAGTTGCCATTGAAATAGAGACCGTTTCCGGTAACGGTGCCGCACACGTTGCTTTCATCACCACCGGTTATACTCTCCCAATCACCCCAGGAAATAGCCGGATCAAAATTGTCGCGCCAAATAACGCGCTCCACTTCAACCTCCAGATCGGCACTTTCGCCCGCACAGAGTTGTTGGAAATCGTCAAGCACTTGAAAACGTGCAACATCTCCCTGCGTAATTACAACGGTAGTAGTGGCCGATGTTTGCGCGCATCCGGAAGGAGTAGTTAGTGTCACTGTGTAGTCAACGTTTTCTTCAGCCATTACTGAAATCCGAGCAGGGTCATCGTTCACGCTTTCACCCAGAGGCGACCAGCTATAACTGAACACAGCATTAGGTTGTGTGGTAACCGCTGAAAGCGTAACCGACTCAAACGAACATACGCTAGCCTGGTCCTGACTAATAGTGACCGGAATGGGATTGGGTGATTCAACACTGTAGTAAAAAGTATCCACACAACCCGACAGTTCATCGACCGCCCTCAGCTCGTAAGCTGCATTCTCAATAGGAGCTGCAATTGCATAGTTCGAAGCAGTCGACAATAGTGTAGACGGGTTATTGGCATAATACCATTGTGGCGAACTGTAATTGGCGGGCACCTGAAGTTCTACATCGTTCGCAGAGCAAATAGTTTGTTCCCAAATGATGGGAGGCTCCGTGATATCGACCGCAATACTCGATAAGTAGCTTGTAGTAATAGTCCCGGCATTGGCTATTCCATATAAGATTCCTGAAAATCCGGAAGGACACTCTATCACGTGTTCACCCGCGGATAGGTCCAACGTACAGGTCAAATATTCGCCACAGGCACCCGCTTGTGCAAACTGACCGACAGGCACTAGAACACCATCGAGTCGGCACGCACCGAGTGCAGCCGGAGTTACTATCAAATTCACGAAGTGAGCATTCAACACAGGAGAGTCGGGTACATGCAGATTTGCATAGGACACATTGTGATTGAGCGGATCGAGCACTACCATGGCCGGATCTCCATTACCACCGCAGGAAATCCCTTGCATATACTGAACAACCGAGATCGGCTGATTTGAGTTGATGCAATGTGAATCAGTCTCACCGTTGAACTCGATATACTCACCAGCCTGCAATGTCAAGGCGTTCACATTATCAACTGTAATCGCTGTTCCATTCAATGCAGCTATGATTCGATAGGAATACATCGGTTCCGCAATGGAAGAATAATCAGGACTTATATCGAAACCAAACGGCGTTATGACATAATCAGTTCCCCACTTTTCCAAATCATACATCTGCTCATACAAATGGTCACAAGCAAGGAAACAATTGGCAGGGACATTTGCGCAACCTGCTCCGGCAAATACAGCAAAGGGTCTGCATTTGCCGCTTGCAGCCGTAGCGATTATCTGGGTGCCCGACAAATCGTTGGTTCCCGATGCCTCAATTCGATAACATTCGCCCCTGTCGAGTTGCAACATGAATGGCACACCGGCAGCATTTCCTGCACTTGTTGTTGTGGCCGGAACTATTTGCATTTCCGTACCATCCTGAGTAGCTACGATAAGCAACTCTGAACCATTGTCGGCTAGTCCTTTGTAGGAGGTGGCGATGTATTTAGTGCCCAATAATTTTTCAGGCAGCACGCGCGTGGCATCTGCACTGCTTTGAGCATAGTTGAGCGCCTGAACCGTTACCGGCTGCGACGATTCGATGTGAATAGCTCTGGCCTCAATGAATTGATCGGTAACCACTTCAGCTAAAGCATCGGGCAAGGTTACTTCAACACTCGATTGGGCATCCACATAAAAAGGTTGACTCCATGCCTGACCCGGTATTTCAATAATGCCTGAAGTCGCAAATTGAGCGGAAATAGTAATTCGCAATTCGTCGTCAGCACCGTCGGTGGCGTTGGCCATAAAGCCGAGCCAAAAGGAAGTGCCCGATGCAGGAAGCTGTGCCCTGGCTCCATGGGGGAGCAGGCATAGGCAAGCAAATACGAGCAAAATCCCGAGAAATCTCATGATTCGAGGGTTTTCAGATAGTCCAGCAATGGACACAAAGGTATGGATATTAAGACAATTCAATCGTTGAAACGTTGCGTCCCGGTGGTAACGGACACAATGCTGGTTTCATTCAGGGATGGTTATACTCCAAAAGTGAGCATTAAGATACAGCGCGCACTTAATTTTATCTGCCATCTATTCAATAAAAAAAGGGCTGATTTCTCAGCCCTTTTCGGAGTATGTTTCATGATTGGCTTATTCGGCCAAAATAGTCACTTTGTTATTGAAGACTTCCACGGTTCCGCCCTTCACTTCAAAACGATGTTCCTTTCCGGCGCCATCCTTAACACGGACAATGCCCTTTTTTAATGAAGAAATAAGTGGCGCGTGGTTATTCAAAACACCAAGGCTACCATCGCTTCCCGGGAGGAAAACAAAACTTCCATCTCCTTCAAAGAGCGTAGCTGCAGGGGTTATGATTTCAACTTTCATGTGTTTTACTTTCAGATATTAACGTGCAGCAGCTTCAGCCAACATTTTCTTACCGGCTTCGATAGCTTCTTCAATGGTACCCTTCAGGTTAAATGCTGATTCCGGGATATCGTCGCAATGACCATCCAAAATCATATTGAAACCTTTGATGGTATCTTCAATCGGAACAAGCGTACCCTTAATACCGGTGAATTGCTCAGCCACGTGGAAAGGCTGCGACAGGAATCGCTGCACTTTACGAGCGCGGAATACAGAAAGCTTATCCTCCTCCGACAATTCGTCCATACCGAGGATGGCGATGATATCTTGCAATTCCTTGTAGCGCTGAAGAATCAACTTAACACGCTGCGCGCAGCGATAGTGCTCTTCACCCACGATTTGAGGCGTGAGAATGCGTGAAGTAGAATCGAGTGGATCAACCGAAGGATAGATACCCAATTCCGCAATTTTACGGCTCAATACGGTTGTAGCATCCAAGTGAGCGAACGTGGTAGCAGGAGCCGGGTCAGTCAAGTCATCGGCTGGTACATACACGGCCTGAACGGACGTAATAGAACCACGCTTCGTTGATGTGATACGCTCTTGCATCAGACCCATCTCAGAAGCAAGTGTAGGCTGATAACCTACCGCTGATGGCATACGCCCCAAAAGAGCCGACACTTCAGAACCTGCTTGAGTAAAGCGGAAGATGTTGTCGATGAAGAAAAGGATATCACGACCGCCTGACTTTTCATCGCCATCGCGGAAATATTCTGCTACAGTCAAACCTGACAAGGCCACACGTGCGCGTGCTCCAGGAGGCTCATTCATTTGACCGAACACGAAGGTTGCTTGTGACTTGGCAAGTTCCTTAGGATCTACCTTACTAACGTCCCAATCACCCTTTTCCATGCCGTGCATGAATTCTTCGCCGTACTTGATGATGCCGGCTTCAATCATTTCGCGCAACAGGTCATTTCCTTCACGAGTACGCTCACCCACACCTGCGAAAACCGACAAACCGTCGTATGCTTTCGCGATGTTGTTGATCAACTCCTGAATCAATACCGTCTTACCAACACCGGCACCACCGAACAATCCAATCTTACCACCTTTCGCATAAGGCTCAATCAAGTCAATAACCTTGATACCGGTCAAAAGAACTTCAGTAGAAGTTGAAAGATCTTCATAGCGAGGAGGTTGGCGGTGAATGGAATAGCCACCGGCTTTGCTCACCTCAGGCATTCCATCAATAGAATTACCTACTACGTTGAACAAGCGCCCTTTGATGGCGTCGCCTACCGGCATTGTGATGCTAGCACCCGTAGCAAATACTTCTTGACCGCGCTGCAGACCTTCGGTAGCGTCCATCGCAATGGCGCGAACGGTATCCTCTCCGATGTGCTGTTGGCACTCGAGAATGAGGTCACCACCGGGACGCTTAATTACAAGCGCATCGAGAATGTTAGGGAGTTTTTGGCCGGCCGGGAAGGAAATATCCACTACCGGACCGATAATTTGGGCAACTTTACCTGCGTTTTGAGACATCGTAATCGGTTAAAATTCGGGCGCGAAAGTAATGCGCAGAAGGCCAAGGAAAAAACTTTTTAGAGAATCTATCTCCAAGCAGAGGAAAGTTAACCCCTCCGCTTCTAGCCAAAACCTTAACTATCAAGGCGCCAATAATTTAAACCCTTTGCCGTGAATGTTGAATATCTCAACGGCCGGATCATTTCTCAGATGCTTGCGCAACTTGGCAATGTAAACGTCCATTGAACGGCCGTTAAAGTAATTATCGTCGCCCCAAATAGCTTTCAAGGCGTAACCACGCTCCATGATTCCGTTTTTGTTTTTGCAAAGCAGATACATGAGTTCGTTTTCCTTGGTCGTAAGCTTTACTTCAAATCCGGGAGAGGTCAACTTTTGCTTTTGATAATCAAAAGCGTAAGCGCCAATTGCGAATTGTATGTCTTCCGTTCCATCGGGCAAGGCCGCCGTGCGTCGAAGGATAGCCTGAATTCTAGCCAAGAGTTCCTCCATGCTGAAAGGCTTGGTCATGTAATCATCGCCACCGGCCTTGAAGCCTTCCAGCGTATCCTCCTTCATGCTTTTCGCAGTCAGAAATAAAATTGGAGTGTGTTTATCGTCTTGTCGAATTTCAGATGCCAGGGTAAACCCATCTTTTTGAGGCATCATGACATCGAGTATTAAAAAGTCGTAGGTACTTCTGCGAAACATCTTCAGTCCTTCATTGCCATCAACAGCCAAATCGGTGTCGAAGCCCTTCGCAATTAAATAGTCTTTTAGAAGCATACCCAAGTTTGGGTCATCTTCACACAACAGGATTCTGGTTTTCTTTTTCATGTTCAATAGGTATATGAATGGTGAAGGTGCTACCCTTCTTCGGTTCGCTGATAACATCAACCGTGCCGCCATGTTTTTCCAGGACTCCTTTCACATAACTTAACCCAAGTCCGAATCCCTTTACGTTGTGAATGTTTCCTGTAGGCACACGATATAATTTGTCGAATACTTTTCGCTGGTTTTCTTTGCTGATTCCAATTCCTCGATCGATGAAGGATATTGCAATAAAACCGCTTTCATCGCGGGTTTCTATTTCAACCCAAGGACTTCCTTCGCTGTATTTCATCGCATTGTCGATGAGGTTATACACCACATTGGTTATATGCAGTTGATCGACTCTAACCATTGAGTTTTTGGCATAAAACCTTGTGACGATTTGGCCGTTGCGCGCTTTAATCTGTATTTCGATATTGGCAATTACCTGAAGAATCACCTGATGAATATCGAACATCTGCATTTTCAGAGTCATTTGACCTTGTTCGAAGATGGAAGTTCGCAGCACATTTTCAACCAATACTCCGAGGCGTTTATTCTCGTCGCGAATCATGCCCACGTAATTTGTAATCGCCCTCTCTCCGGTACGCATATCGGGGTCGCTCAATGCCTCGCAAGCAAGAGAAATAGTCGCAATGGGAGTTTTGAGCTCATGAGTCATGTTGTTGATGAAATCTGTTTTTATTTCACTCAACTTTTTTTGGCGGTAAATAGTATTGATGGAAAAAGAAAAAAGCAGCATAATGAGAAGCATCAGTATAGCTGATGTCGTTAGCATGGTGCCCATCGTACTGATTACATATTGACGCTCACGCGGAAACCAAACACAGAGGTAATTTGGGTCGGCGATAGGATCGTTGGGGAAGAGCTGAATGCGATACCCTTCACGCTGAATTCGATCTGCGCTCGGTTTAGAGAATGCCGGTATAATCTCCGGCTGCTGCAATTTATTGAATACTCCGTAATCATATTCAGCCTTCACGCCCTCCAAACGAAAAGACTGTCGGAGCAATGTGTCGAGCACCAATGTATCGATTCGGTCGATTACGCTGGTGTAGATATCCAACTCAAGCACACCACCCATGATATCATCCAGAATACCCGATTGAGAGAGTATGGATGCGTCCTTCACACCGGCTGCTGCCAGCGGATCGACGGAAACACTATCAGTCCCGAATGTAGATTGAGGGACCACGCTCACGTCGCCACCACCGTAGTTGATTACCAGGTTTTCCTTGTTTGGCGCGCTTAAACTCAGAGAAGAGGATGCTTCACCTTGAACCAATTCGCGTTTCTCAAGCTCATTACTGATATTCTTCAGAGCAACACTGACGTGCTCAGAAAACTCCTGTTCACGAAGCGTAAAAACATTACTAATCCAATACACCTGGATGGCAATTAGACCCACCACGGCAATGGTGCTTCCTACAACCAGTAATCGGATGTATTTCGTGTTCATTTGTTGCTGCCAATTTCCCTCAAAAAAGAAAATCGGCTATGACCGTAATCAACTTTTTTCGGTAAATGCAAAGGTGAACGAAGTTAGATTGGCTGAAGAGCCACTTAACTTGATTTAACTGCAAGTGCGAAAATGAAAAATAGTAGCGATCAGAATCGATATCGGACGCTCAACCCACCGCTATCCCATTCAATGTAATGGCTGCCGTACAAATTAATACCCGGTTTCCAATCGACGCTGAACTGCAAAGGGAATGAATGAAGGTAGTAGGCAATACCGACTATCGCATCGACACCCAACGCGTATGAGTTTTCTCGCAAAACATTATCTTGGAGAACGCTGTTTTTGTTGAATATCCATGCGTGTGCTCCGGCGCCATAGAAGTAACGCAAACCTCTGACATCAAACATTTGCTCGTGAGCCTCTGCCAGAATGGTCAGATTGGCCGCGCCGAAGCGTTGGTAAGCGATGGCCTCGAAGGCATTTCGATTGCTTGTAAAATGTTGAAACGTCACACCCGAACCGAGACCCATGCGCAGGCCAACCGCATTATCGAGCATTCCCCTTTGCGCATGCAGCGCAACAATGGAGACCACAAGGGCCGCCCACAACAAAATCATTTTCTTCATGGCCTTACGTTATTCGAATTCAAGATTGTATTTCTTGCCGAACTCCTCTTGTGCCTTGTAAAACCGTTCTTGAGCAATTTTCGATTGCATGAAAATGCGTTCTTGTACGGCAAGGTTGGAATCAACAATTGCCATGTCTACGCTTACATCTGGTAAAAGTTTTATTTCCACGAGTTTTTTATACTCGAAATCCACCAAAGCCTCGTAGGACCTGAAAAGTTCTTTGGCAGAAAGTTGTAACGAAGGGTCTTCCTGAAATGGACCGATGCTATCCAATGCCAAAATCGCGCGCTTTACTCTCGCCTGCAAATCGGCATAATTCAGATCTACCCATTCCTTCGTGGTATTTGTATCACTGAAGGTTGAATCCATGACAACCAGCGCGTCCACAATAGACTTCTGTGTTCCAACGATACGGTCATTATAATCGGCAGCACGCTCAGCTCGCGAAGCGCAAGACATAACGATCATTGCAATAATTACCGAAAACAACATTCTCTTCATTGCCTCAAAGCTACTCGATTTTTCGAATGATTGTATGAACCGGACCAGAGGCTCTAAATTTGTGCACTTATGAAATTGCCCAACTCTTTTGAGAGCATTGACGAATTTGTGAGCGGGAGTCTATTGCTGATCGACAAACCATTGGGTTGGACAAGCTTCGACGCCTTGAATAAAATAAAAGGTTTTGTGCGACACCAGTTGGTTCTTCCTCCCAACCAACACGGACATGCGCAGCGTTTCAAAATTGGTCATGCAGGCACGCTCGACCCGCTTGCAACAGGGCTGCTCGTTGTTTGCACAGGTAATATGACAAAAAGCATCGACAGTCTTCAGGCGGGTACGAAAGAGTATACCGGCGTCATTTGTTTCGGACAAACGACACCAAGTTTCGACCTTGAAACACAACCAGAAGGCAATTACCCTACAACTCATTTATCGCTGACACACTTGCAAGAGGTTGCTCTTGGTCTTTCCGGCGAGCAAATGCAAACGCCACCGAGTTACAGCGCCAAGCAAATCGATGGACAGCGCGCATACAAAGCAGCGCGTCGTGGCGAGCACATTGAGATTCCTGCTGTGCGCATACAGGTAGAAGCGTTTGAGATTACATCATTCGAAAACAACGAAGCTCATTTCAGAATTTCATGCAGCAAAGGCACTTATATACGCACACTGGCCAATGATTTAGGCCAACGAGCGCAAAGCGGCGCCTTCCTGAAATCGTTGCGTCGCACCCAAAGCAATCCGTTCGATGTAAAAAATGCCTGGACCGTAGAAACCCTGCTTGAGCACCTTCGTAGGCTCAGCAATTAACAATTTTAGAGCTGACTATCAGCGCTTTGCAAAGTTTCTCTTTACAAAGGCTTTTCAAAATCGTACATTCGGCAGCCACACTAAAATCTTAGAGCATTGATTTCCATGATGAAATTAGGGCAGTTTCGTTACAAACTCCCAGAGGAGCTGATCGCTCAGCATCCTGCCAAGCACCGCGATGAAAGCCGACTGATGGTTGTTCATAAGCGCACCGGTAAAATTGAACACAAAATGTTCAAGGACGTTCTCGATTATTTCGAGGAGGGCGATGTTCTGGTAAATAACAATACCCGTGTTTTTCCGGCCCGCATGTTGGGCAACAAGGAGAAAACCGGCAGCATGATTGAAGTTTTCATGCTTCGCGAATTGAATGCTCAGAGCTTATTGTGGGACACCGTTGTCGATCCGGCAAGAAAAATCCGAATTGGCAACAAGCTCTATTTTGGAGAAAACGATGAACTCGTAGCCGAGGTAATTGACAATACGACTTCTCGAGGCCGCACATTGCGCTTCTTGTTTGACGGTACCCATGATGAGTTCAAGGCCCTGATATACAAATTGGGTGAAACTCCCATTCCGAAATACATCAATCGCCCGGTGCAAGCCGAAGATGAAGAATGGTTTCAAACCATCTTCGCAAAGCATGAGGGTGCGGTTGCCGCCCCTACCGCAGGCTTGCATTTCAGCCGCGAATTGCTGAAGCGCGCCGAAATCAAAGGTGTGCACATGCCGGAAATAACCATGCACATTGGCTTAGGTACATTCCGTCAAGTGGAGGTTGAAGATCTTACCAAACACAAAATGGAGAGCGAGCAGTGCATCATTCCGGATGAAACTGCACGCGTTGTAAATCATGCCCTTCAAACGGGTCATCGCGTATGTGCCGTTGGCAATACAGTGTTACGTGCGTTTGAAAGCAGCGTGAGCACCGATCGCATGTTGAAGCCATACGACGGCTGGATCAGCAAGTTCATATATCCGCCCTACGATTTCAACATCGCTGATAGCTTAATCACGAATTTCCACCAACCGGAGAGCGCACTTCTTATGTGTGTGACGGCTTACGGAGGTTATGACCTGATTATGCATGCATACGATGAGGCAATCAAAAACAAATATCGTTTTTGGGCTTACGGCGATGCAATGCTGATTCTTACCTAATAATACCCCTACTGGGCTCATCCATGCGAGGCCTGTTTGTTTTTCTT
>CALQJP020000047.1 GCA_943330925.2 Chryseobacterium gleum | reverse complement strand
GGGCACCTTGCGCAAGGTCGACCAAGCCTTGGTGGGTGTAAACAAAATAACACAACAGATACACAGTGGTGAAGGCAGCCTGGGTATACTCATCCAGACAGACTCTCTGCACAACGAAGTAGTGCAAGCTTCTCGCAGCCTCGATTTATTGCTCAACGATATGCGCATCAATCCGAAGCGATATTTAAGTTTTTCAGTAATCGGACGCAAAGAAGATGACCAGGGTTTCTCTAAAAAAGAACTTGAGCAAATCCGTCTTGAAATAGACAATCGTCTAAAAGACAAGTGATTACTCTTCACTCGAGTTAACACTCTTAACGGGCCGTGACATTTACTTAACACGGGGACCCATTTTCTTAAAACGGATGTAACATGAAAGGTGCATGGTGAAAATTGCTTTGCAGCGCAAATCAAACACCAAACAAAAATGAAACACCTTAAGTTTATCGCCCTGTGCTTCCTTGGAGCATCAGTGGTATTGACGTCTTGCAAAAAAGACGATGACAACAACGACGTAGTTACTCCACCGGTAGAAACTCCGGGAACAGTAGTAGTTACTTCCAACATTACAAGCAACACAACCTGGACTGCAGGAACCGTCTACCAATTGGCAGGCAGAATCACCGTTACAGCCGGTGTGACACTCACCATCGAGCCGGGCACTATCATCAAAGGCGAAGCCGGTACAGGCGCTAACGCTACAGCACTTTTGGTTGCACGCGGCGGTAAATTGAACGCCAACGGTACAGCAACATCTCCAATCATCTTCACATCAGTTGCCGACGAACTTGATTACGCAGACATGGCTGCCGGTAACTTCGCAAGTCCAAACCTGGAAGCTTCTGTAAATGGTTTGTGGGGTGGTGTTATCGTTTTGGGTAAAGCTCCTATTTCAGCCTCAAACGCCGTAGGCGATGTAAGCGAAGTTCAAATTGAAGGTATTCCAACTTCAGATCCGAACGGACTATACGGTGGCAACGATGCAGCCGACAACTCAGGAACCATCCGTTACATCTCGATTCGTCATGGCGGTGCCAACATCGGCGCAGGCAACGAAATCAACGGTCTTACCCTGGGTGGCGTTGGAAACGGAACCATCATCGAAAACGTTGAAATCGTGGGTAACCAGGACGACGGTATCGAATGGTTCGGTGGTTCTGTAAACGTATCAAACGCAGTTGTATTCAATTGCGGTGATGACGGTATCGATACAGACCAGGCATGGAGCGGATCACTTAGCAACGTGGTTGTTATCGGTGCAATCGGTCACAGCTTCGAACTCGATGGCCCGGAAGGTTCTGCCACAGGCGGACACACCATCAGCAACGGTAGCATCAAAGCTTCATTCGATGGTCGTGTATGTGTTGACCTTATCAACGTAGATAACAATTCGATTGTAGCGCTGAGCAACTTGTTCTTCACAGACATCGAAGGCACACAGGATATAAACAACGTGACTGCTGCAGGTGTTACATTCGAGAACATCCAGTTCAATGTTCCTGCCGACAGCTTGCAAAATCACGTAAACGGAGCAATACCTGCTGGTGTAACAACCGGAACAACTCCACAAGCTACCATTAGCTCTTTGGGTTGGACATGGACTGCGCAAAGCGGCGCCATGAGCGGACTGTAAGCTCTAAAAAGCCTGAAGCTATTTTTTACGATTTAAGTTTATAAACTCAATCGAACAGACATCCCCGAAAGAGGATGTCTGTTCGTCATTTTAAAAAGACCATGTCAACACGCCATTTCTTTCTCCTGTGTTTTCTTATTGTTAGCCATGTATTAACCGCTCAAAAAGGAACCCTGAGAGGTTCCGTTAGCGATCGTGAATCTGGCGAAACTTTGATTGGAGCATTTGTGACCGTAGAGGGAACAACCACGGGTACTGTAACAGACCTCGATGGAAACTTCTCACTTGATTTGCCCGCGGCTACTTACACAATCAACGTTTCATACGTTTCATATGCGCCTACTATCATTGAAAATGTGATTATCAAGAGCGGTGATGTAACTGTGCTGGAGCAGGTACTTCTGAGTCAGAAAGGTGCTGACTTGAAAGAGATCGTCATTTCTGCCGAAGCTATTCGAACTTCAGAACTATCGCTGATGAACATGAAGAAAAACGCCGATGCCTTGCTGGACGGTATTTCTTCAGCACAATTCAAAAAAGTCGGCGACGCGACAGCGGTTGAAGCTGCCAAGCGCGTAACAGGAGTTTCCGTTGAAGACGGTAAATACGTTTATGTGCGCGGGCTTGGTGACCGTTACACGAAAACAACGCTCAACCAAACGGAAATTCCGGGTCTCGATCCGGATCGAAATAGTTTACAGATGGATATTTTTCCAACCAACCTAATCGACAACATCGTGGTTGCGAAAAATTTCACAGCCGATCAACCCGCTGATTTCACAGGCGGTTTGCTCAACGTAGAAACCAAATCATTTCCGGAAAAGAAGATTTTCAATGTTGGTATTTCAACCTCCTACAATCCCGACATGCACTTCAACAGCAACTTCCTGACATATGATGGAGGCAAATCGGATTTTCTGGGATTCGATGATGGAACGCGCGCACTTCCTGCAGGTGCGAACCAACGTGAAATACCTACTCCCATCGGAAGCGCAACAGATCAAGAAGTGCGCGATTTCGTCACCAGTTTCAATCCGCAGCTGGGAGCCAAGAAAGCGACAAGCCTAGCCGACTATAGCGCGTCGGTAAGTTTCGGAAATCAGTTGGATTTAGGTAAAGAAAATTCACCGTCACGTAAGCTGGGTTATTTGTTTTCCGCATCGTATAAAAATGAATATCGCTATTATGACGATGTTGAGTATGGCGAATACCAGCGAAAGATCGACTCTACCAATTACGAAATGACGTATGCGACAACGCAACAAGGTCAAATGGGAGAACGCAATGTACTTATCGGGTTGCTGGGTGGTCTTGCTTACAAAACCCAGTTCAACAAGTATCGCCTATCCGCCATGCATTTGCAAAATGGTGAAAGCAGAGCAGCACAATTTCGCATAGAAAACAACGGAGAGGCCGTTGGTCAATCGGGCTATACAGCCGCTTCAGACAATCTCGAATACAACCAGCGCTCACTGACCAATGTGCTCCTATCAGGAAGCCATGTGATGCAAGAAAAGAAATGGGATATTGACTGGAGAATATCGGGCACACGCTCATCCAATAGTGACCCCGATATTCGTCGTACTGCCTTCACTCTCGAATCATCCGACACGCTCTTCAGCGCAGGCGCAGGCGGAAACCCTGCACGCATTTGGCGTTCGCTGGAAGAGTTCAACACGCACGCCCGTTTGGACTTAACTAAGACGTACTCATTCGGCGAACAAGAAGGCAAACTCAAATTCGGTGCTTCACAGGTGTTGAAACAACGCAACTATGAAATTCTGTTTTTTGACATTCAGTTTTTCGGTTCTCAAGACTGGCCAAATCCTTCGCCCAACGAAGTGTTGAAGCCGGAAAATATTTTCCCGAGTGAAAACAATAACATCTACTATCAATCGGGTAATAACACCCCTAATCCAAATGCCTATAGCAGTAACATAAGCAACACCGCCGGTTATGTTTCAAATGACCTTCGCTTGAATAAGCGCTGGAGGACGATAATAGGTGTGCGTGCCGAAAACTATGTGCAGCGCCACACGGGCCGCGACCAGCGATGGGCGAGCGGCGACACCATCAACGGTAATAACCTCGACAATGAAAAGGTACTCGATGCACTCGACTTCTTCCCTTCATTGAATGTGATTTACTCGGCCAACGAGCGTCAGAATATTCGCGGATCGTATACCAAGACAATTGCACGTCCTTCCTTCAAAGAACTTTCGTACGCGCAAATTCTCGACCCAATCACCAACCGCATCTTCAACGGAAGTCTTTTCACCTATGGTAACTGGGACGGCAACCTCGTGGAAACGCGCATAGACAACCTCGATCTTCGCTGGGAATCGTTTGGCGATGAGGGACAGATGTTTTCTGTGAGCGCATTCTACAAGAAATTCGAAAAGCCCATTGAAATGGTGCGCATTCCCGAACAACAGACCAGCACAGAATTCCAACCGCGCAACGTGGGCGATGGTCAAGTAGTGGGTGTAGAATTGGAAGCCCGCAAAAACCTTGGCTTTATTGCACCAACCCTCAACAAAATCCTTTTCAATGTGAATGTGACGATGGTACAATCACAAATCGAAATGACTGAACTCGAATTCAACTCGCGCAAGCAATACGAGAAAGTTGGTCAAACCATCGAAAACACCCGAGAAATGGCCGGTCAATCGCCCTACGTTATCAATGCAGGATTCACCTACACCAACGACAGCCTCGGCTTTGACGCGGGCTTGTTTTACAATGTAAAAGGACCAACTCTTTACATCGTTGGAGCGGGTTTGTTTCCCGACATCTACTTCGAATCATTTCATAGCTTGAACTTCAGTGTTTCGAAAAAGTTTGGAGAAGAAAAAAGAAGCTCAATCGATTTCCGCATCAGCAACCTGCTGAACGATGCATGGGAATACAATTACCAAAGCTATGAAGCTACCCCGCAAACGTTCAGTCGCATGAGCCCGGGTAGAGCTTTCAGCATCGGCTTCAGTCACAAGTTTTAATTACTTCGAAAAGACATCCTCACGGCTTCGCGGCCTTCGGTCGCGAAGCCATTTAAAGTCGCGGAGAATCAACGGCTCATCGCCCGCGAAACGGTTTGACTTGAAAACCGACTTGGGTTGACCATCCATGCGCAACGATGATAACTCGCCTTCGCGGAATCGGATAAAAATAGAAGAACACTCTCCCTGATTGGTTCCCATGGGTTGTGGCTTCCCTCCTTTGTCGTCGGTAGGGAAATAAACCAACTCGCCGTTGCCATCCACCCAAACAGACTCCAATTGGCTATCGGTAAAAGTGGCTGTTGCGTTCTTTCCCTTTATTTGATTGAAGCGTAACTCAGGACCTGTTATGCTGTCGTTTGCCTCTGCATCCGACACAATGAACGCATTGCCCAACACCAGGGCCTTACTCAAGGCCTGATTGCTCAACTCCAACTTCAACGTGTCGCCCGTTACCTGGTTTTGTGCGCTCCAAACAATGGGAGCGCTGTACATCCAAAGTAAGCTGTCGTGCTGCAGATAAACAACCGAATCACAAACACCTTGAAGATCGCTTTTAAATATGCGCACTCCGTGATATGCATAGATCACCTGACTGCCTGAGGAATCGGGCAGCGACTTGAGCGTGTCGGCATGCATAAACAGTGTGTCGCCATCCAATATTTCAAGCAACAAGGCGCGTCCAGTCACATAACTCAACTCGGTTGCTTCGACATGTTTTCCATAGCTTCCAAGTATTTGAAACGTTTGCGTGGTATCACGGATCTGCACGTTGCGAAAAACTTCACCAACCCCCTGCTTGCCGTTGTAGTAAATGCTATCACCCTTCAAGATGGTGGTTCGGTCGCGCACCCACGCATGCTCTCCAAAACGCGATTCGTCCTTGCGCGAATCGTAATACCCATTTTCACAGTAAATCGACACGCTGTCACCTTCGATATTGGTAGGCCCTAAGAATGTCGTTATTTCATTCACACTGCGATACTGCATCGTATCGGTGCGCACGGTATACGAAGGGTTTTTGAGCACCACATCGCGCTTAAAATTAAATACCTCGGTCTTGCCATTATACGTTCCTTGTCGACTCGTCAAGGTGTTTTTGTTGGTGCTTGAAACGATGCGACCACCTGTAACATACCGCGCTACCTCGTCCTTTACCCGATAGGTCAAATCGTTGCACGTAAGCGTCATGTCACGGTCGCGAAGCACCACATTTCCTGTGAGCAACGCTGTGTTTTGCACCTTATCAAAATGAAGGAAATCGGCATTTACAGTACTGCCGGAAACTTCCAATATGCGTATCCGGCTGAAGGCATCAAAATCGTCGTTGGCGAAGAGGTAAGCGCTGTCGCAGAAGAAGGAAGTGCCATCGAGTTCCAGATGCACGTTACCGAGCAGTCGCTGGGCATCAACCATCGACTTGTCGAAACGCAGTTCATCGGTGTGGATGAGCTTCACCTTGCGCGGCGTGCTCTGCGCGGTGAACTGTTGCGCATGCAGCAACAAAACAAAAAGACATGTGTAATACAGCTGTTGCATGCGGCAATTGTTTTTAACCACGCTCCAACGAAGCCTAGTCGCTATGCGAACGCAGGCTTGCGCTCAATAGTCTGTTTGCGATCGGGGCCTACGCTTACCACCGTGATGGGCGTATCCAAATGATTTTCCAAATACGCTATGTAATGGCTCAATTCCGAGGGCAAACTTGCCTCTTCACGCATTCCGGTGAGATCCACTCCCCATCCCTTCAAATCTTCATAAACAGGCTGCACCTGTGCCGGTGAAATATCAAAAGGCAAATCTTCCGAAGAACCTTGTGGCGTATTGTAATGCGTGCAAACACGAATTGTATCGAACTGACTCAGCACGTCGGCCTTCATCATAATTAACTGCGTAACACCGTTGATCATGCAGGCATAGCGCATAGCAGGTAAATCGACCCAACCACAGCGGCGAGCTCTGCCTGTGGTAGAACCATATTCATTGCCCACCTTGCGCATGGCCTCGCCCGTTTCATCATTCAATTCGGTTGGAAAAGGACCTCCTCCTACACGTGTTGTATATGCCTTGAAAATACCGATTACTTCACCAATGCGATTGGGCGCAATACCCAAACCGGTACAAGCACCTGCTGCTACCGTATTAGATGAGGTTACAAAAGGATATGTACCGAAATCGATGTCGAGCATGGAGCCTTGTGCGCCCTCCGCGAGAATGCGCTTGCCCTCCTTAAGTGCCTTGTTGATGTAATGCTCGCTGTCTACAATGGTCAACTCACGAATGACCTGCACGCCGCGCATGAACTCTTCCTCCATGGTTTGCAGTTCTGCTGCGTCCATCGTGAAATGCTCTTCAAAACCCTTCAACAAATGCAAATGCTTTTGCTTGAGGGCTTCGTAGCGCGCATTAAAATCGTCGCTGAGCAAATCGCCCACACGAAGACCGTTACGACCGGTTTTGTCCATGTAGCTCGGACCTATACCCTTGAGTGTCGACCCAATTTTCCCTTCACCCTTGGAAGCCTCACTGGCTCTGTCGAGCAGACGGTGAGTGGGCACGATAACGTGCGCTTTTCGCGATATCAGTAAGCGATCCCGAACAGGAACCTGCTTCGCTACCAACGCATCAATCTCCTTGGCGAAGACAACAGGATCAATCACGACGCCATTGCCTACCAGGTTGGTAACATGGCTGTGAAAAATACCCGATGGTATAGTGTGTAATACGTGCTTGGTTCCTTCAAACTCGAGCGTATGCCCTGCGTTTGGACCGCCCTGAAAACGGGCGATGATGTCATACTTTGGTGTAAGTACATCCACCAATTTACCTTTTCCCTCGTCGCCCCATTGAAGCCCGAGGAGTATATCTACTTTGTTATTCACGGCTTTAAAAAAAAAGACACGCGAAAGTAGGGCGAAAATGACTAGCCCTTTCTTCGACCGTAGAAATTGAGTGAATGGTGAAGAATTTCTATGTCGAATATCTCCTCCAGTGTGGACTTAATGCTTTGAATGCGGGGATCACAGAATTCCAGCACCTCATTACTATCGGTTAGGATAATATGATCATGCTGCTGATTCTGAAATGCACGCTCATAATGGGCTGTATTCTGACCAAATTGATGCTTGCGCACCAGGTTGCAATCAATGAGCAGCTCAATTGTATTGTAGAGAGTTGCCCGTGAAACCCGATATTTCTTGTTCTTCATGCGTGAGTAGAGCGTCTCAACATCAAAATGCCCCGTCACCTCATAAATCTCTGCAAGAATTGCATAACGCTCCGGTGTTTTTCGATGTTTGTGAACTTCGAGATACCGGGTGAAAATATCCTTTACGCTTTCTTGAATTCGTTGTGCCATGAGGCCGCTAAGGTAAGGACGCACAGCAGTGTGTCCAAAGACACATGCTGCTCGCGGGCAGCTTGCATGCCAGATAGTGCAAGGACGCACAGCGGTGCGTCCAAAGACCCACCCCAGTCGCGGGCTGCCTCCATGCAGTCTTACTCGAACTCGCTCTCGATGCGATCCACCGTCAGCACGCCGTCAATAGCTTTCAGCTTCTCGGTAAGCGCACTCAGGTGCTTGGTATCGTGCACGAGCACTACCACTTTACCCTGGAAAATTCCATGGTTGGCTTCGAATGAAATAGCGCGCATGTTCACGTTCATGTCGGTCGAAATGATGTTGGTGATGTTCTGCACGATACCCACATCGTCGATACCGGAAAACTTCAGTCCCACTTCAAACTGCACCGTTTCGGCGTTGCGCCAGCGGGCCTTCATAACACGATAGGCATACTTGCTAAGCAGCTCTTGCGCATTCGGACAATTGGTGCGGTGAATTTTGATGCCTTCGCTGACGGTGATAAAGCCAAACACTTCATCGCCCGGTATCGGGTTGCAGCACGACGCCAGATTATAATCTACCTTCTGTTGTTCATCGCCAATGAGCAAGGCCTCTCCCTTTCCTTGCGTGGTAATCACCTTTCTCTCCGTGCTCGTTTCAGCACCATTCGTGCTCTTTCTTTCCGTCAACTCCTCCTTCTCGAAACGAATGCGCGCGCCCTCAACAACATGCCCCTTCAAGCGAGTGAGGTCTATGGAGCCTTTGGCTATACGCACATACAAATTCGTCGCGTTGATGGTTTCGAAATGCTTCACAAACTCATCAATATTCTTGCTCAGGAAATCAATCTTGAGTGAGTTGAACTTTCGCTTGAGCATCTCCTTCCCTTCGTCCGCTATCAGTTTCTTCTCTTCGCGCAGAGCATCGCGAATCTTATGGCGAGCGCTTGCGGTGACTACAATGTTGAGCCAATCTTCTTTCGGATGCTGCTTCTTAGATGTGAGAATCTCCACCTGATCGCCGCTTCTAAGTTTGTGACTCAGCGGAACCAACTTGTAATTCACCTTGGCTCCTATGCACTGCGAGCCAATTTGCGAGTGAATGTGGAATGCAAAATCGAGCGCTGTTGCCCCAACCGGTAAGGTCTTCAAATCCCCATTGGGAGTAAACACATAAATTTCTTCTGAGAACAATGACAACTTGAAATTGTCGATGAAGTCAATCGCATTGTCCTCCGGATTTTCCAGCACGTCGCGCACCTGGCTAAGCCATCGGTCGAGCTTACTCTCTGGGCTCTCTGCAGCGTCCTTGTATTTCCAGTGCGCCGCAAAACCTTTCTCCGCAATTTCATCCATGCGCACCGAACGTATCTGAACCTCCACCCACTTTCCGGTTGGCGACATTACCGTTGTGTGCAGCGACTCATAGCCGCTGCTCTTGGGAATGCTGATCCAATCGCGCAGTCGCTCCGGGCTTGGCTGGTAGAAATCGGTCACTATCGAATAGACTCTCCAGCAGTCGCTCTTCTCGGTTTCTGATTGGGTATCGAGTATGATTCGAATGGCAAATACATCGTAGATTTCTTCAAAGGGTACTCCCTTCTTCACAATCTTATTCCAGATGGAATAAATGCTCTTCGTGCGGCTTTTTATTTCATAGACCAACCCTGCCTTGTCCAACGCCCGGCGAATTGGCAGTGTAAAGGCATTGATAAATCGGGTGCGGACAGCCTGTGTTTTCTGAAGCTTACTAACGATTTCCTCATACGTTTCAGTATCCTTGTATTTAAGCGCAAGGTCTTCCAACTCGGTTTTGATGTTATACAAGCCTAGTCGGTGTGCGAGTGGAGCATACATGAAAAGTGTCTCACTGGCTATCTTCAACTGCTTCTCACGCTTCATATGATCGAGCGTGCGCATGTTGTGCAGACGGTCGGCGAGCTTTACCAAAATAACACGCACATCGTCGCTTAGCGTTAGCAACATCTTGCGAAAATTCTCCGCCTGGTCGCTTGCGTTTTCGTAATTGCTTACACCCGAAATTTTAGTGAGCCCATCGATAATGGTGCGCTCACGTTTGCCGAACAGGTTCTGAATATCATCGAGCGTTATCTCCGTGTCTTCAACGGTATCGTGCAGCAGCGCGCAAACGATGCTCGTTGTGTCGAGGCCAATTTCCTCTGCCGCAATTTTCGCAACTGCTATTGGATGATAGATATACGGCTCGCCGCTCTTTCGACGCATATCCTTGTGGGCCTCCGCGCTGAGCTCAAACGCTTTGCGAATGCGCATGCGGTCGGCTCGTGTCTTGGAGCGGTGACAAACACGAAGCAGTGCGCGGTAGCGGCGGAGAATTTCTCTCTTCTCTTCTTCTAAATCAATGTCGGCAGGTATCATCGATGGCAAAATACCTCATAGGCAAATAGGATAACAGTCCGTTTTCGCAACATTTTCATAATGAAGCGTGGATAAGATTGCGGCATTGGAGATTCATGCGTATACCACGAATACACGAATAATTTGAATCAATTCGCCACTGGAAATCCTGCAACGGCCGCGGGTTTGAACTGCAGGAATGAATAAGGCCACGAATGCGCGAATAATTAAATCCAGCGTATTTTAGTAATCCTGCACCGGTTGGAGCATGCCGCGGGTTTGAATACCGAGCATTAGCCAATTTTCGGTTGTCAATTGTGGGCCCACTTTCTCTGCCCGCAGATTATGGCGCAGGTATACTTCCCAACG
>CALQJP020000046.1 GCA_943330925.2 Chryseobacterium gleum | reverse complement strand
CTTCACGCTCTGCATGGTTTTTATTGCATATGGCGTGGCGGCCCAGGTTCGAGATACTACATCCATAATCGTTAGAGGAGAATTGCGAGATGAAATGGATCAACCCATTCCGAATGCCATTATTATAAACCGATCTACCAAGAAGGGATCGTTTGGTAAGCCCAGCGGATCATTTGAACTGAAATGCCAGCGTGGCGATACGCTTGCCATAACATCATTAGGGTTTCAGACGCGTTATGTAACTTATACGGATTCCACATACAGCGAAAATTTCAAGTTAAAATTGTATCTCGAAACGCGCACCTACATGCTCTCTGAAGTAGAGGTATTTGCCCCGCGCGACCTTGAGCAAATACAAGAGGATATTCTGAAGCTCGGATACGATGAAAAGGACTACATGCTCAGCGGAATCAATGCGGCAGCGAGCCCTATTACATTCCTCTATCAGCAGTTTAGCAAAGTAGAACGATCGAAGCGACAAGTTGCTTACCTCGAGAATGAGGACCGCAAACGAGAGTTGCTCAAGGAGCTGTTTCGCTTGTATGTCGACTATGAAATCATCGCGCTCGATGATGCGCAATTCGACGATTTCATTACCTATCTCAATGTCTCCGATGAGTTCTTGATTCAAAGTTCTCAATATGACTTTCTTGTTTTTGTGAAGGATCGCTTCCGCGATTACAAGATATTCCTTCGACAAAATCAGCGCTTGAAACCTGCCGATTTCGATTACGATAAAGACTAAGAGGAGGTCGGTTTTGTGGAGCGCTAAGTGTACCGAATACACTTATATTCGTGCCCATTAACCGAATAACCGATGAAAAGATTTTTACTACTGACTGTCGCAGCTATTCTTTCTGCGACCGCTTCAATCGCACAATCTTCAGTTACCTTTTTGGTAAACATGCAGGGTCTAACCATCAACGCCAATGGAGTGCACATTGCCGGTACATTTCAATCGCCTCAGTGGCAGCCGGGCGCTACCGCCATGACTGATGCGGATGGCGATGGTATTTATGAATACACCCAGGTTGTTCCCACAGGAACACCCATTCAGTTTAAGTTCATCAATGGAAATAACTGGGGTATCGGCCAAGATGAGAATGCACCGCAGGCTTGTGGTGTTTCGAACGGAGTAGGAGGGTACAACAGGACGTTTACACCTACTGCGCCTGAGGTTGTATATGGTCCGGTTTGTTTCGCATCGTGCGAAAACTGCCCTGCGCCACCAACCGCGAACGTTACTTTTTCAGTAAACATGACGCAGCAGAGCGTAAGCCCGAACGGGGTGAACGTGGTCATTGTGCCGCAGTTTGGTGCTTTGCTAAGCGCCCCTATGAGTGATGCCGATGCCGATGGGATTTACACTGCGGTGGTTGAACTCGATACCAATCAGAATATCTACTACCGCTTTCAAAATGGAATCGGCATCGCAGATGTAGAAACGGTGCCTTCGGCATGTGCCACCAATTTCATGGGCATGCCTTACCGCTTTTTGGATTTTGGAAATGCCGATGTAACGCTTGCTAGCGTTTGTTTTGATGAGTGTGCCGATTGTGTTGTCATAACACCCACGATCGATGTGACGCTCCAAGTAAATATGTCGCAGCAAACAGTAAGTGCTGCGGGTGTGCATGTGGCTGGAAATTTTCAGGGTTGGGATGCAATGGCCAACCCAATGGCAGACGACGACGCTGATGGTATTTACACAGTAACAGTGACAGTCGATGCAAACGCAAATCTGCTCTATAAGTTCATCAACGGCGATACGTTCGATGGCGCTGAGGCAGTTCCCGGTGTGTGTGGTTTGCCCGATGGTTTTGGTGCTTACAATCGTTTGCTAGAAACAGGTTCATCCGATGTAACGGTGCCTCCCGTGTGCTTTGCTTCATGCACCGATTGTGAAGTTGTTCCACAACTAGTGGACGTTACCTTCCTGGTAAACATGGCCAACGAAACTGTAAGCGCCGATGGTGTTCATTACGTGGGCGAGCTGCAGAATTGGGTGCCGGGCGATACGCCTATGACCGATGCCGATGGCGATGGTATTTACGAAGTAATCCTCACCGCTGAAGTTGGCAGTCTGGTGCAGTTCCGCTTTTTAAACGGATTGGATTGGGCGTTCTCGGAAACCGTGCCTGCTGAGTGCGGAGTGAATGACGGCTTCGGGTCCTTCAACCGTTCATTCTTGGTTGGTGAAATTGAAAACATCTATGGTCCGATTTGCTTTGGCTCATGCACAGATTGCGAACCAATCGTAGTTCCAACGACCATCGACGTGACCTTCCAGGTAAACATGAGTAATGAAAGCGTGAGTGCCGACGGTGTTTTTGTTGCAGGAAGTTTTCAGGGATGGACACCGGGTACCAGCGAAATGACCGATGCGGACGGTGATGGAATTTACACGTACACTGCAGCGATTGAAATCGGAACAGAAGTCGCCTACAAATTCCTGAACGGAAATGTGTGGGGAGCACCTGAAGAAATCGTGCCTGCTGAATGCGGAGTCGACAATGGTTTTGGCGGTTACAACCGTGCCTTCCTTGCTGGACAAAACGATACCTTGTTCGACGTGGTTTGTTTTGGCGAATGCATCGATTGCTTGCCACAAACGCTTGTGATTGTAACCCTGCAGGTCGATATGACCAACCAGTCGGTTACAAACGACGAAGTATATGTTGCAGGATCATTCAACGGATGGAATGCAACGGAGTCGCTCATGATACCGCTGGGCAATGGAATTTACCAGTTGCCGATTGCTGTCAACACGGGTGATGATGTTTCATATAAGTTCATCAACGGAACAACGTGGGAATCGGTTCCCGCCGACTGCGGCGTGTCGGATGGCTTCGGTGGTTTCAACCGTTCGTTTACGGCAACAGCCAATCAAGAAATCGCTCCGGTGTGCTTCAACGAATGCGCAGCATGCGTAGTTGTTCCGACCCTTACTCTCACCATTACAGTGGAGATGACGGATGTAACCATCAGTCCTCTGGGAGTGCACGTGGCCGGTAGCTTCAATAACTTCTCGCCTACCGCAAACGCGATGGAAGAGATTTCTCCGGCGGTATATCGCACCACTGTGGAGGTTGCAGAAAATGAGCAGGTGTTATTCAAGTTCATCAACGGTAACGATTTCGCAGGAGCGGAAACGGTTCCGTTTGAATGCGGCATCGATGATGGTTTTGGCGGATACAACCGTTCGGTTACAACCAACACCAATAATGTGACCATGCCAACGGTTTGTTTCTCGAGCTGCGCTCCGTGCTTCATGGGAGTGAACGATGCGCGCATGGATGCGCCCAATGTTTATCCGAACCCGGCCCGTGATCAAGTGCGCGTATCGAGCGACACGGTTTTGGGTAATTTGATTGTTGTGGATGCCCGCGGAAGTGTTGTTTATTCAACCCTTCAGGCAGGATTCACGCATACCATTGATACGCAAGTGTGGAGCAGCGGTATCTACCACGTAATTACCGAGGGCGCACAGGCCGTTCGTTTCATCAAAGAATAAAAGATACGATTCGATAGAAAGGGCCTCGCATTGCGGGGCCTTTTTTTATGGAAAGTAGGTTTGTATGATGCGCAGCATTTCATCGTGCGTGAGGCCGTTGGTGCACACCAGGTCCTCTCCGAAAATGAAGTTGTCGCCACCATTGAACTCTGTAACAATACCTCCGGCCTCTTGCACGATGATGGCACCTGCAGCCACATCCCACGGGTTGAGGCCGTATTCGTAGAAACCTTCTACGCGTCCGCATGCCGTCCATGCCATGTCGAGTGCCGCGCTGCCCAGCCTGCGCAGCCCACGCGTGCCTCGAATGAGTTTGCGAAACAATTCAATGTACGCCTCTTCACGTCCGAAGTCATCGTAGGGAAAGCCTGTAGCGAGCAATGACTGTTGCACCGTGGCTACCTGTGAAACATGAATGGTCTTGTCGTTCAGAAAAGCACCACCGCCTTTGAAAGCGCTGAAGCACTCGTCGGTGTTGGGGTCGTAGATGACACCGAGAATAGGCGTTATGCCGTCGCACAGGCCAATGCTCGTGCACCACACCGGCATGCCATGCACGAAGTTGGTAGTGCCATCAAGCGGATCGATTATCCAATTGAGTCCCGAGGCATTGCGTTCGCCTGTACCTTCCTCCGCCACAAAACCCGCCTCGGGCAATAGTGCGCGCAAACCCTCCACAAAGCGCCGCTCACTTTCCTTATCGACATATGTGACAAGGTTGTTCTCGCTCTTCACCTCGGCCATCTCTTCGTGTACGTTGGTTTGTGCTTTCATCCATGCACCGATGGATTTGCTGAGGGCGATTACTTCTGCGGTGAGGTGAGGGAGGTTGTGGGTCATGGGGCAAACTTAAGGGGAGAATGATGAGTGGCGAATGGCGAATGGCGAATGATGAGTGGCGACTTGGGCTGAGCGAAGCCGAAGCCATGGAGAGTGACTTTACTGTTACTTTTCAAAGTCAGCGATTTTAATGACTCCTTGAAAGTGGCGTTTCTATTATTCGATTGAAGCAGCGGGCTGACCAATCTGTAATCCGTCATCCAACACGCCTCACCCCCAGCCCCTATCCACAGGAGAGGGGAGCGCGGCCGGTACATTGGATGAAAGTTCTAATGTGGTATTGGCGCAGCAGTATGTGATCGGAGTGGAACGCCCTGTCCTTACTTTGCCCTTCGCACATTGCACATCGCACTTATCTTAGCTCCAAAATCTCTCGGCATGTCTGACACAATGACTTCAGCGCGTTCGGTTCAAATTATACCGCCTGCCAAACTCATGGGTTTGAAATTGACGCCTCTTCCGGGTAAGGCGGCGGGCATGGGTGCTGTGACGGTTTCGATGCAGCACATAGCGCACGAAATTGGCCTGTGGAAAGGCTTGCAGGTGCTGTCTAAAATGAATCAGCGCGACGGCTTCGACTGTCCGGGGTGCGCTTGGCCTGAGCCGGCGCATCGCTCCAAACTCGGCGAGTATTGCGAGAACGGTGCGAAGGCGGTGGCCGAAGAGGCTACACAGTTTCGTTGCGACCCTGCTTTTTTCGCTAAGCACAGCGTAGAGGAAATGAGCCAATGGAGTGATTATGAAATTGGCAAGAGCGGTCGTGTTACGCAGCCCATGTATCTGGCTCCTGGCAAATCGCATTACGAACCCATCGACTGGGAAAAGGCATACACGATGATTGCCGATGAACTGATAAAATGCTCGCCCAACGAGGCTGTGTTTTACACGTCTGGAAGAACCAGTAACGAAGCAGCGTTTCTCTACCAGCTGCTCGTGCGCGCCTATGGCACCAACAACTTGCCCGACTGCTCCAACATGTGCCACGAAAGCAGTGGAGTAGGCCTGGGCGAAACCATTGGCATCGGCAAAGGAACCGTTACACTCGAAGATATTTACGACGCGGAAGTGGTGCTGGTCATCGGACAAAATCCGGGTACTAACCACCCACGCATGTTGTCGGCTTTGCAGAAGTGCAAGCAGCGCGGCGGCAAGGTGGTGCACATCAACCCATTGCCCGAGGCGGGTACTACGAAGTTTGTAGATCCGCAAAGTCCGCTTGACATATTGAAGGGCGGAACTAAAATAGCCGACTATTTTTTGCAAGTGAAAATCGGGGGCGACATCGCTCTTTTCAAACTGCTCATGTTCGAAATGATGAAGGCCGAACAGCGTGAGCCTGGCAGTGTGTTCGATCATGATTTCATTCAAGCTCAAACGCTCGATTACGATGCGTTCTTGAACGAACTTAAATCGCTCGATCGTGAGCGTGCCCTGCGCGATTGCGGCATTGAAGAGTCGCTGGTGAAGGAAGTAGCCCAACTCCTCATCCAACACAACCGATTTATTTCGTGCTGGGCCATGGGGCTCACGCAGCATAAGCACGCGGTGAACAACATTCGCGAAGTGGTGAACATACACTTGCTGCGAGGCGCAGTAGGGAAGAAGGGGGCGGGCCTCTGCCCGGTACGTGGTCACTCCAACGTGCAAGGCGACCGCACGATGGGCATCTACGAAAAACCGAAACCTGAATTTTTAGACCGGCTCGATAGTTACTTCCATATTCAAACACCGCGCGAGCATGGTTACGATACGGTCGAAGCCATCGAGGCGATGCAAGAGAACAAGGTGAAAGTCTTCCTTGCGATGGGAGGCAATTTTATTTCTGCTACGCCCGACAGTGAGTTTACCGGAAAGGCCATGCAGAAGGTGAAGCTCACCGTGCAGGTTTCCACGAAGCTGAACCGTGCGCATTTGGTGACAGGTGAGCGAGCGCTCATACTGCCTTGCCTCGGTCGCACCGAGCGCGATGCACAAATAGGTGGCGAACAATTTGTGACCGTCGAAAATTCAATGGGCGTAGTTTCCATGTCGCGCGGCAACATGCAGCCTGCCTCTCCGTATTTGCGCAGTGAGCCTGCTATCGTGTGCGAGCTGGCTGTCGCTTTGTTGGGCGATAAAAAACCAATCGACTGGCTGGCTGCTCGCGATAATTACGACGTGATACGCAATCACATTGAAGGAGCTATTGCCGGATTCGACAACTACAATGAGCGTGTGCGACAGCCCGATGGTTTCTATCTTCCGAATGGTCCGCGCGAAGGTCGCTTCACAACCACGAGCGGCAAGGCGCTGTTCACCATCAACGAGCTTCCCTCCATCGATGTTCGTCCCGGACATCTGGTGATGATGACCATACGCAGTCACGATCAGTACAACACCACCATCTATGGTCTCGATGATCGCTACCGCGGCATTCGCAACGAACGCCGAGTGGTGCTCATGAATGAAAAAGATATGGCGACTCTGTTTTTAGAGCAACGCGAACTCGTTGATCTTGTTGGCGAATACAACGGCGTGACGCGCACGGCAGAGCAGTTTCATGTAATCAAGTTCGACATTCCGCAAGGCTGCTGCGCAACTTATTTCCCCGAAACGAATTGCCTGGTACCAATCGATAGTTTTGCCGACCGAAGCAAAACGCCGGTGAGTAAATTCATTGAAATACGCATTGAAAAGCGCACCGATGGCGCCGTAAAAGATTAACTCGATAAAAGATAGCGCTTGCAATTCAGTCTCATTATTCCCAGCTACAACAATGCAGATGAGCTCATGCTCGAATTGCCTTCGTTGTTGGTGTTCTTGCATGCGAAGGGGCACGAGGTTGAAACCATCGTGGTGGACGATGGCACAGCAGATGTGGTTGAGCTCAAGCGCTTCTGTGAGAAGAATGGTCACACCTTGCTACGGCATGACAACAACAAGGGCAAGGGAGCAGCGGTGCGCACAGGCATGTTGCATGCCACGAAGCCTGTTCGAATTTTTACCGATGCCGATATTCCGTTTCAGTATGAAACGATGGATACGATGCTAAGCGCTTTTCAAGACGCTTCGGTAGATGCTGTTGCAGGTGATCGCAGGCAGTCTGATTATTTCCGAAATACACCCGCGCTGCGCCAAATGGGAAGCCGCGTGTTTTCGATGGCTGTGGATGTGCTCATGGGAAAACGCATGGGAGATACACAGTGCGGAATCAAGGGCTTTCGAGACACGAGTGTCAAGCGCGTTTTTGAAGAATCGCGTCTCGATGGATTCGCGGCCGATATTGAATGGCTGCATCGCGCACAAAGGAGCGGGCTCAAGGTTCATTTAGTGCCTGCCGAATTTCGCAACGCCGGGAAAAGTTCCGTAGTCTTTTGGAAGCACGCTGTTTTGATGTTGCGCGATGTGCTGAAAATCCGATTCTCTTAATCTTTCAAAAACGAATTTCATTCGAAGGATTGACAAAGGGCCTGGCTTATTTTTGTCGCTATGCCTGTAAACATCGATCGCCGAAAACTTCAATCGCTGGGAAGACTCGAACTTCTCGCCAAGCAAGCCGTGGAAGGTTTCATTACGGGCATGCACAAAAGTCCGTTTCATGGTTTTTCGGTAGAGTTTGCTGAGCATCGTCAATACAATACAGGCGAAAGCACGCGTCACCTCGATTGGAAGTTGCTCGCGCGCACCGAGAAGTACTTTGTGAAACGCTACGAGGAAGAAACGAATTTGCGTTGTCATATTTTGATTGACGCTTCTTCTTCGATGTACTTCCCGCAGGGCGTTGATCCGAATGGCCCCGATTTCAACAAGATCAAGTTCTCGGTTTATGCAACAGCAGCGCTCATTGAGTTGCTCAAGCGCCAGCGCGATGCCGTGGGGCTTACTGTTTTTGCAGATGGCATTCGTGTGAATACCCGCGCCAGTGCCAGCGAGTCGCATCACAATTACCTGTATTCCGAACTGGAGAAGTTGCTCGATACCGTTGACGTTTCAGAAAAACAAACCACGCTGGTTACGGATACGCTGCATGAAATTGCAGAGAGCATTCATCAACGCTCCATGGTTATCATATTCAGTGACATGCTCGATAACTCCGCGAAGTCTGACGAGCTGTTTACAGCGCTTCAACACTTGCGTCACCGCAAGCACGATGTGATCTTATTCCATGTGGTAGACCATAAGAAGGAGGTCGATTTCGATTTTGAGAATCGTCCATACACCTTTACGGATATGGAAAGCGGCGAGCAGATAAAAGTGAATCCGGCCGACATTCGCGAAACGTACGTGAAGCGCATGGCCGATTTCACCCGCGATTTGAAATTGAAGTGCGGGCAGTATCAGGTCGATTTTGTGGAGGCAGATATTCATTCGGGTTTCAATCCTGTTCTCATGGAATATCTGTTGCGTCGTCAAAAGATTTACTAATTCCCACATCCTCGATGGATGTCGAGTTGAAATTATTCAGTCATGCGGACAGTGTTTTTTTGTATTTCCTTATTCTTTTTAGCCACCGTTTCCGTGTGCTCTCAGACCGAGGTAAGCATTCAATTTGTGCCTTGTTGGAAAGACGGTCGGGTCATTTCTGCTAATCAGTTCATTGCTGATTCATCAATCGATTCTCTTCAATTGAATACGCTTCGTGTCTATCTGCATCGAGTAGAGCTATCGTATGAGGGAAAGCAAGTTTGGACGCTAGGCAATGAACATTTTCTGGTCGATGTGATGGATGATAAACGTTCATCACTTCAGTTGACCTTGCCTGAGCAACTCATGTATGATGAGCTTTCGTTTGTATTCGGTGTCGATAGTTCACTGCAGGTGAATGGCGCGCATTCCGGCGTGCTCGATGCCATGGAAGGAATGTATTGGACGTGGCAAAGCGGATACATTCATTGGAAGTTGGAAGCCGATGCGAACATTGGAGGTAACAGGGAAACAATCACGTGGCACGTAGGCGGATATCGGCAGCCCTTCAACACCTTGCGAAAGGTTTCGCTCCCGCTTGTTTCAGGCGGAATACAAATGAAAATCGGCATTGACGTATACAGCCTTTTAGCCGCCAATCAAACGGATATCGATTACACTATCATGTCACCATCGAAACAGGCCATGCATTTAGCCGATCAATTTCAAAACGCTTTCCGATGGCTCGCAGATTAGGGATTCTCATTGCCGTTTTCGGGATGTTGTCATTGCTGTCGATGTTGCCCGAGCCACCTGTGCGTTGGCCTGAAAAGAAATATGTGCTCAGCGCAGTGCAGCAAGATTCAATGTGTATTGAGTTGGGTAGAGCGCTTTTTTATGACCCGATCCTCTCGCGCGACAGCACCATTTCATGTGCGAGCTGTCACAGTTCGTATGTCGCTTTTACACATGTCGATCATAAGGTGAGCCATGGTATCGATGATCGCATTGGACGTCGCAATGCGCCGGCGCTGATGAATTTGGCGTGGAGCAGTACGTTTATGTGGGACGGAGCAATAAATCACCTCGACATGCAACCGCTGGCACCCATAACCAACTCGTTGGAAATGGACGAACAGCTGCCACATGTGCTTATTAAGCTTCAAGCATCGGGAATGTACCGACGTTTGTTTAGCGAAGTGTTTGGCGACAGTTTGGTGACCACCGAACGCTTGCTCAAATCGCTTGCGGCATTTTTAGTTACGCTTGAAAGCAATCGGAGTAAATACGACGCGGTTCAAAGAGGAGAGGCGCTTTTCAGTGAGCAGGAGGAACGCGGATACCAATTGTTTAAGCAGCAATGCAATGCATGCCATACGGAGCCTTTGTTTACCAATGGAGAGTTTAAAAGCAACGGCATTGCTGTGAACGAAGGTGATTTTGGTCGGGGTGAAATAACCGGAATAGCATCCGACAGTGGTTTGTTTAAGGTGCCAACGTTGCGCAACATTTATTATTCAAGGCCTTATATACACGACGGTCGAATGGCGCGATTGAGCGATGTGATGCTTCACTACGGTTTGGTTTCTTTCGAAACAGGTGCATCAGCAGAAATGAAAAGGATGAAGCCCATGAATGAAGAACAGCGTATTGATCTCACCGCATTTTTGCTAACGCTCTCCGACAGTGCATTTGTTTTTGAAAAAAAGCACCAATACCCTTTTAAACTTTACGAAGAGTTCGGCGTCCAACCGTGAATACCTTTAATTCATGAACCGAATACCGAGTCTACTTTTTGCATTAATGACAGTTTGTGTTGCTAATGCTCAAACCAATCCTGCAATTTTAAACTGGATTCAAAATCCCCAAGGCACAACCGGTGCGCATTATATGGCAGGCAATGGCACGCTCATTCAGGACAATGTGCCTGTGAATGTGCAATCCGTACAATATTCAGCAGATTGGGTGTATGTGAGTACCAACGGTATTCCGGCATATCCGACCGGGCCTTTCTTGGATGGCAATCCATCGCAGGCATCCGATCAAAATGCGATTTATAAAATTTCATTGGATCCTCAGCCCAACAACGGCACCCCTACCAATACGAATGGCGGCACCATCGGTATCTTCATCAACGGCGTTTCGCTTTTCGACTACCGCGATGGTGTGAGCTGGAACAACCAAACGCAGGCGGAAGGTGGCGGCCCTATTATGGGCCCTCCCGGACAGGGTGTTTGGAATCGTGATGCGATTGTGGCCGAGCGCGAGGGATTTGACTGTGCAAAGGGTCACCCGGCCATGGGCAATTATCACCATCACCAGAATCCGAGTGCGTTCGATATGGACATCGTACCTGTTTCAGATGTGTGCGACGTCTATGGATCCGATGGGCTTTATGT
>CALQJP020000045.1 GCA_943330925.2 Chryseobacterium gleum | reverse complement strand
TTTAACCAAGCGTATACGATGCCCGATGGAACCAACATTGGTGATGACGGTGTTTATGATTTCGTATTGACTTCTGCAAATGGTTGTGATTCGCTCGTAAGCATTCAGCTGGAAGTTGCTGAGCAAATCTTTGGTGAGCCTGAACAGGTATTGTTGTGCTTCGGCGATACACATACACTGCCCAATGGCGAAGTGGTTTCAGATAACGGCGAATACACGAGCGTGTTGAGCGCGTCAGCAGGGTGTGACTCCTTGATTGTTTCTTCGGTCGTTGCGCTCGATTACATCTTTACCGAGGTTGCTGCATTTGCTTGCCAGGGTGAAATCTACACGCTACCCAATGGTCAGGATGTGAGCATGAACGGTGTTTACCAATCCATTCTTGCCAATGAAGTGGGTTGCGACTCTACGGTGCAAGTAACCGTTACGTTCTCGAATCCTGTTATGGTGAGCATCATACCGGAGGTCGATTCCTTGACGGTGTGTGCCGGCGATACACTGCTGCTTATCGGCGACGGCGCAAGCACATTCAATTGGGAAACGGCCAATACACTATCGGCATACGATCAGGCTGTCGTTGAGGCGTATCCCACAACCGACGGCTACATCAGTTTGATTGGTCAGAATTTGGGTTGCGAAGGCCGCGACAGCGTGTATGTAAGCGTCAATGCATTGCCTGAAATGCAGATCAGTGCGCCGGATGCAATCTGTTTTGGTGATACCGTTACGCTGAGTGCAAGTGGCGCTGACAGTATTCTTTGGTTGAATGACGACATACTCTCGTGCTTGACTTGTGCGGTCAACCAGGTAAGCCCTGAGTCAACTACCTTATTCAGTGTGGGTGGATGGAATGGCGAGTGTTATGGCACCACTTCCTTCAGCATGGAGGTTCAATCGCTGCCGGTGGCTTCCGTGTTTGGTGATACCTTGGTGTGTGCCTTCAGTCCTGCTGAGTTGTATGCAGCCGGCGGTGAATCGTATGTATGGAGCACCGGTGAAACTACATCGGCAATCTCGGTTGAGCCCGGCGAAACAACCGTTTACCAAGTGATTGCGCTTTCGGGTATTTGTGCCGATACAACAGTCATCACGGTTGAAGCGATTCCATTGCCTCAAATTATAACGAATAACGATACTACCATTACACTGGGTGGCAGCGTTCAGCTTTTTGCTCTGGGTGGCATCAACTATTCATGGTCGCCTGCCGACGATTTGTCTTGCACTGCATGCGCCAATCCATTGGCCATTCCTTCGGAGTCAATTACGTATTGCGTGCAGGCTGTGTCAGGTCAGGGTTGTGCGGATAGCGCTTGTGTTCGCATAGAAGTAACAGACGAGTGTGAAACCTTCTTTATTCCGAATGCATTTGCTCCTGAGCGTGGCGGACATGAATTGAATGATTGTTTCCGACCATTCGGTGAAGAGTGTTTTGCTACCATGCGCATGCGCGTGTTCGATCGCTGGGGTGAACTGGTGTTTGAATCAACTAGCTTCGATGAATGTTGGGATGGTAACTACCAAGGTAAAAAGGTTAACTCGGGTGTATTTGTGTATTACTTCGATGGTGTGCTTATTAACGGTGATCCTTTCTATCGAAAAGGTAATGTAACGGTGATACGATAATGAAGAAACTGCTACTCATATTCGGTGTACTGGCTATTCTGGGCGTGGCTCGGGGTCAGGACTTACAGCTTTCGCAATTCACCATGTCGCCGTTGCTTATAAACCCGGCCTCGTCGGGTGCTGTTCTTCCGCGCGAAGTTACCATTACACATCGCAACCAGTGGACTTCTATTTCCAATCCGTTTAGAACGTTTGCATTTACTGCTAATACACGTTTTGGTGATTTGGATAAACAAAGGAGAGGTTTTTGGGGTGCCGGTTTGATGGCATTCAATGATCAGGCGGGCGATGGTAATATGCGCACCAATGCGGCAGGTTTAAACCTCGTTTATCACTTGCGTCTTTCGCGCTACCAACACCTTGGATTTGGCATGCAAGGAGCTTACATGTCGCGCTTTGTCGATTATTCGAAATTTCAATGGGCGAGTCAATACGATGCCGGAGCATACAACGCTGCACTTGCAACGGGTGAGTCAGGCTTGATACAGAATTTTGGTTTTGTAGATGTGAATACAGGATTGTATTACACCTTGAACAATACCGCAGCTGAAGTGAATGTGGCCGACAACAACTACCGTATCATAAACGCGGGTATTGCGTTCCATCACATCACCACACCAAACTACGCTTTTGGCTCGGAAAGTTTTGAGGAGAATCTGTACGTGAAAATGGTCATGCATGCAAATGCGTTGTGGAGCCTTCCGAACTCTTCTCTCGCTATTGCTCCCAATGTGATGTTCGCAAAGCAAGGCCCTCATGAGCAGCTGATTTTTGGCTCAATGGTTCGCCTTGGAATTACGGGCAACTCAAAGTATACCGCACTGGTGAAAAACTATTCCGTATTCGGGGGCATCAGTTATCGCCTGCGCGACGCTATTATCACCACAGGAATGGTGGAATATGGTAATTACCAGATTGGGTTGAGTTATGATTTCAATATCTCTCGCTTGGCGAATGCCAGCGCCGGCAGAGGCGGTGTGGAGTTTAACCTTCGCTACGCTATGAGCGGAACCAAAGCACGCGTTCTAACATCCGGTGTTAAATAGAATTTCAAACAATTAGTATCTAATTCTCTATCAAAAGAAAACGAGTCGGCAAGTGCCGACTCGTTTTGTATAATGCGTATTTCTATAAAACTGTACTGTCAAACATTAGTCGCGACGGCCTCCGAATACGCGCAATAAAAACAGGAAGAGATTGATGAAATCGAGGTACAAACTCAATGCACCCATGAGGGCCAATTTACCGGCTGTAGCTGTTCCATATTCTACTCCCGCGCCAATGCGCTTTACCTTTTGCGTGTCATATGCAACAAGGCCTGTAAATACAAGCACGCCAACACAGCTAATCAGGTAGTCGAACGCCGCGCTTTCCATAAAGTAGTTCACCAGTGAAGCGATAACGATTCCAAATACAGCCATCATCAGTATGGACCCCAATTTTGTGAGGTCGGTTTTGGTGGTATATCCAACAACTGCCATGGTGGCAAAGAGACCTGCGGTAATAAAGAACACCTTCGAGATAGCTGCTGAAGAGTAGATCAAGAATATGACGCTAAGGCTAATTCCATTCACCAGCGAATAGGCGAGAAACAATCCCATCAAGGCAGTGAATGAAAGACGGTTGAAAGCAAAGCTCATGATGAGCACCATGCCAATCGGCGCAAGCATAATACCCCAAAGCAAGAGCGAAGAACCTTGCAAAAGAGCGAGAATGTTACCGCTTGCAGCAAACAAATAGGCCGCAACACCGGTTATCACGAGCGCGAGGGTCATGTAAGAAAAAACGTTGGCCACAAATGAGCGCGATACTGCGCTGGTGTCAATGTTGATTGACTGATCGTTGTAATTATTGATGTTATTCATAGAAGGTGAATTTGTGTGAGCGAATATAGTTTGGGTGAGGGGAGTGGGGTAGTTAAATAGTTGTATAGTTATGGAGTTATGAGTTATAGAGTTATGGAGTGATGACCTCTGCGCTTATGGCAGTGTTGCCCTGTAATGTTTTAAGGTATTTGTTGTTCGGTTTAATAATAACCTGGGCCCTGTTGCAGGTAGTTGGTCACATAATCGTGCACGCCTTCCTCGAGCGAGTGGAAGGTTTTGTTATAGCCAATGGAGGCCAGCTTATTCATGTTGGCTTCCGTGAAATACTGGTACTTGTCGCGTATGTCGGCCGGGGTGTCAACGAATTCGATTTCGGGCGCTTTTCCCATGGCCTTGAAGGTGGCATGTGCCAGGTCGTTGAATGAGCGTGCCTGCCCCGATCCAAGGTTGTATATGCCGCTGTTTTTGCGATGATGCATGAGGAACATGCACACTTCCACAACATCCTTAACGTAAACAAAGTCGCGCATTTGTCCGCCATCGGCAAAGTCGGGTCGATGAGAGCGAAACAGTTTCATGGAGCCGTTTTCGGCAATTTGACGGTATGCATGAAAAATAACAGATGCCATGCGACCCTTGTGATATTCGTTCGGTCCATACACGTTGAAGAACTTCAAGCCGGCCCAAAAGAAGGGTGACGACTCTTGTTGCAACGCCCAAATGTCGAAGTCGTTCTTCGATTCGCCATATGGGTTCAACGGTTTTAATTGCGGTATAATCGCGTGGTCGTCGTTGTAGCCCAATTCGCCGCCACCGTATGTAGCAGCAGAAGATGCGTAGACCATGGGAATGGCAAATTCAGAGCAAATTTTCCAAAGTTCTTTCGTGTAGTTGAGGTTCAACGCATCAAATACCTTGCTGTCAAACTCTGTAGTGTCGGTGCGTGCTCCAATGTGAAACACGAAGTCCACCTGATCTTCATTCGCACGCAACCATTCATGGAAAACAGAACGATCAACCTGCGCAGCAAGCTGCTTGTCGCTCAAATTGATTCCGGTGCGCTCATGAGATGGGTGATTGGACAACCCGTTGAAGTCATCCACAACGACTATATCGTAGAATCGATCTTTATTGAGTCGACCTACCAGGCAACTGCCGATGAATCCTGAAGCACCTGTAACAACAATCATAGTTTTGGAATTAGAAGAAACGTTTCGATGCGAGGTCACCCGCCCTGCAATGAACCAATCTCACTGTGCAATGTTACTACGAAATAGAAGTGGTTTGAAGTCCAAACCTATCTTTGAACCTATAACCCATTGCCATGAAAACGGTATACGTCACGCGCAGAGAGCGATTCAATGCTGCCCATAAACTATGGAATCCCAAGTGGGATGAAGCTACCAACTTGAAAACGTTTGGTAAATGCGCCAACCCGAACTGGCATGGACACAACTATGATTTGTTTGTGACTGTGAAAGGGGAGCCCCAAGAGGATACAGGCTATTGCATCGACCTGAAATTCATGAGTGATATCATCGAGGAGCATGTGCTTTCAAAAATGGATCACCGAAATCTGAACCTCGATGTGCCCTTTCTGGAAGGTAAAATGACATCCTGTGAGATCGTTGTGATTGCCATCTGGGACCAATTGGCTCCTTATCTAACCAACTCAGTTCATCAATTGCACAGCATCAAATTGTACGAAACCGAAAACAACATTGTGGAGTATTTCGGAGGTCACTAGCCTTTTTCTGCGATTGGTCAATTCGTGTTATTGATTGTCGAACGTTGTTACTTTTGCTGAACCATTTGTGCGTCCTGTTGTTCTTTCATTAAATCTCGCGCAATGAATTATATGATTATGGATCCTGAAACTCCCAAAGAGTTGAGCCCCTCAGAAAAGAAAGTAGCAGAAAGCGTTTACACCATCCTTGAAAACATTGGGGAGGATCCTTCACGTCAGGGTTTATTGAAAACTCCTGAGCGAGTAGCGAAAGCATATTCATTCATTACCCAGGGTTATGAGCAAGATGCTCGCAAAATCTTGCGCAGTGCAATGTTCGACGAAGATTACAACGAGATGGTACTCGTAAAGGATATCGAGTTTTACAGCCTCTGTGAGCATCACATGTTGCCTTTTTTCGGCAAAGCGCACATTGCTTACATCCCGAACGGTCGAATTGTAGGATTGAGTAAGATTCCGCGGATCGTGGATGTTTTTGCTCGCCGATTGCAAGTGCAGGAGCGCATTACAATCGAAATTCGCGATGCCATCCAGGAAACCTTGGAGCCTATCGGTGTTGCGGTTGTAATTGAAGCCCATCACTTGTGTATGCAAATGCGTGGGGTAAGCAAACAAAACTCAGTAACCGCTACGAGCGCGTTCAGCGGTGCGTTTTTGGAAGATGTCAAAACCCGAAAGGAGTTTATTACCCTCATTGGCTCGAAGCTTTCTTAGTATCATCATAATCTGTTTATCAGTGTTCGCTGACTAGCGGTGAATCCCTTCGTCTTGAGCAGGTCATATCTCTTTTGACAAATTCTGACACAGTGCCTATTTTTGTGGTCTGTGAAAAAGATTGCTGTCATCGATTGTGGTACCAACACCTTTAACCTGCTGGTTGCAGAGGTTACTAAGGAGGGTTGGTCTGTGTTGTTTCATAACAAAGTAGCGGTGAAGCTTGGTGAAGGGGGCTTTGATGAAAATGTGATTCATCCCCACCGTTTTGCCCGTGGTCTTGATGCACTCCTGGTGCACAAATCGGCTATTGACAACCTCGAGTGCGATCAGACATTTGCCTTTGCCACATCAGCTCTGCGCGAGGCAACCAACGGTCGTGATTTCATAGCACAAGCAAAGGTTCTTTTCGGAATCGAGATTGAATTGATAAGCGGTGATCGCGAAGCTGAATTAATCTGCGAAGGAGTTCGCAAGTCGATGGAGTTGGGCGATGAGCCGGTGTGCATCATGGATATTGGAGGCGGAAGCACCGAGTTTATCATTGCCAATGCAACCGAGGTGTTTTGGAAGAAGAGCTATCTGCTGGGTGTAAGTCGCCTTACCGATCGCATTCAGCCTTCCGACCGAATTGAAACGGCGCAGCTGCGAGAACTCGAGAGCATTCTTCATTATGAACTGGCCGATTTGCGCGAGGCCCTGAAGTCATTTGGCGTTACGAGGCTCGTCGGTTCGTCGGGCTCATTTGATACAATCAAGGCCATGCATTACCGCGATTCAATTGGTGAAACGATAACGGTCTTGCATACCGATATACCACTTGCGGGTTTTCAGACGATTTATCATTGGCTACTTAAAAGTTCACTGGCCGATCGTGCTAAGCATCCTGCTATTCCCAGCATGCGCGCTCAATACATGCCGCTTGCTGCTCACCTCGTCTATTTTGTGTTGGGCATTCATCCGTTCAAGCGGCTTACACATTCAGCCTATAGTTTAAAGGAGGGCGCCATACATTCCATCATGGGAGGTTTGGAATGGCCTGAAACTGCGGAAGCATAGTGTGGCTTGCATCCGCCTTCATTACTTTCGCTGTATGACTCGTTTTCTGTTCTGTAGTCTGTTAATGGCTTTGACATCTTTGGCACTTGCTCAGGGAACGGTGCGCGATACGTCGTTGTTCGATCCGCATGTGACCATGAGCTATGCATACCAAATACCCGGAGGCGATTTAGCCAATCGGTTTGGTGACAACAGTAACCTCTCGCTGGGTTTTCATATAAAGGCACGTTCGCATTGGTATTATGGTGTGCAGGGGCAATTTCTGTTTGGGAATAGGGTCATTCAGGAAGAGGGTTTTCTCCAGAATTTGAAGGTAGATGGCAGCTATGTGCTCGACAACGATGGATATCCGGCTACGTTGGTGATACTGCAGCGTGGATTTGCACTCTCTGCAGATGTTGGTCGTCTATTTCCTGTGATTGGGCCTAATCTGAATTCAGGTGTTTTGGTGAAGGCCGGAGCAGGCTTTCTGCAGCATAAAATTCGAATAGAGCATCAGGAAACATACATAGCACAGCTGGAAGATGAATATCTGAAAGGCTACGATCGCATGGCGAATGGGCCCGCCGTTACGGGGTTTGTGGGGTACTATCACATGAGCAACAACCGCTTAATCAATTTCACCATTGGCCTGGAAGGATGGAGAGCGTTCGCCGAACCTAGAAGGCCCATGAATTTTGATACGCAAGTCAGTGAAGAAGGGACACGCAACGATATCTTGTTGGGTATTCGAGCAGGATGGACGTTGCATTTGTACAAGCGTATGTCAAACAACTTTTACTATTACTAAACTCGATTCGGTTTGCGACTGCTTTATTCCATGCTCCTAACTTTAGCCGGCATGCTCATGCAAGCCATGGCTTTGGTGCATAGGAAGTCGCGATTATGGGTGGCAGGGCGCCGCAATTGGCGCTCTCGTTTGCGCGCCTGGAGGTCCGAAAATCCTGGCGACTTGTACTGGTTCCATTGTGCCAGTTTGGGTGAATTTGAACAAGGACGACCGGTAATAGAGCGATTGCGCAAAGAGATGCCGCACTCGGTTATTCTCCTCACTTTTTTCTCGCCTTCAGGTTATGAGGTGCGCAAGTCTTATGCTTCCGTGAATGGGGTGTTCTATCTCCCGCTAGATACAATTTCGAATGCAAATACCTTTTTGGATATCGTGAAGCCGAAGCAGGCCTGCTTTGTGAAGTATGAGTATTGGCCGAACTATTTTCTGGGATGTAAAAAGCGAGGTATTTCCCTTATCCTCATTTCAGCTATCCTCCGACCCGGTCAGCGGTTTTTTGGTTTTTGGTCGTTCTTCTGGAAGCCGGTAATGCAATCTGTGACGCACTGTTTTGTGCAAGATGATGCAACGGCTCATCTGCTTGCCGGATTGGGCATTGACCGTTCTACGGTTACGGGCGATACCCGCTTTGATCGCGTGCTCGATGTTGCAGCGAGTGCTCCGGAGTTGTCAGATGCAGCCCGCTGGGCTAACCACGCGAAGGTGCTGATAGGAGGAAGCACCTGGCCTGCCGATGAGCGTGTATTGCTCAACTGGTGGCAAAAGGCACCTGCACACTGGAAGTTACTCCTCGTGCCGCACGAAGTTGGACACGCCCATATTCAAGCTCTTCTTCGCATGTGGCCCGAAGCCATGCTGTGGTCGAAACGAAACGAACTGTCAGTGGCGGATGCCCGTGTGTTGATTGTGGATGAAGTAGGGGTGCTCTCAACGCTGTATCGATACGCTCATCTGGCTTGGATCGGAGGAGGCTTTGGTGCTGGTATACACAACACCCTGGAACCGGCTGCCTGGAAGCTTCCAATTGCCTTCGGCCCCAAGCATGCGAAGTTTGCAGAAGCCCTGGGGTTGATTGCTTGCGGTGCGGCATCAACTGGCGATAATGAGGAAAAAAGCGTGGAGTTATTGGGTCGGTTGACGGCCAATGAAGCCGATTTGGACAGAATGGGCGAGGCTGCAGGCCATTTTGTGTCCACCGGTAGAGGTGCTACTAATAAGATAATGAGCTTCTTACGAGAAGAATGAATTTTTTTTCGGAAAAACTCAGGAAAGTATTTGCCTTAACGCAATGGTTGTATAAATTTGCGGCCCTTAAGTTCTTTTATCAAGCGGGAGTAGCTCAGTTGGTAGAGCATAACCTTGCCAAGGTTAGGGTCGCGAGTTCGAGTCTCGTCTCCCGCTCAAGATCCCGATCTGATTTTCAGGTCGGGATTTTTTTTTAGATGTTGACAATCCGCCCGGGTGGTGGAACTGGTAGACACGCAGGACTTAGAAGTTCTTTGACATTTTTAATCGATATTGAGTCATGAGTTGGCTAATTAAAAATCGTATCTCCGATTCTGAATTTACCAAAGTTTGTTTGGAATCGAAATCAATGGCTGAAGCGGCTTCAACGTTAGGATTGCATTTTAATAGTTTTAAAAAGCGAGCCTTGGAGTTGAATTGCTATCGCACGAATCAATCGGGAATTGGCTTTCCAAAGATGGTTAAGGATAAGGTACCGCTTCAAGAAATTCTAGAGGGTAAACATCCATATTTTCAAACGTACAAGTTGAAAATTAGACTGATTAAAAACAAACTGCTGCTCACTGAGTGTGCGGTTTGTGGTATTAATCAATGGAATGGTAAATCAATTAATCTCGAGTTGGATCATGTAGATGGCAATCGAAGGAACCATTTATTGGCAAACCTGAGATTGCTTTGTCCAAATTGCCACTCTCAGACTGATACATATCGATCTAAAAATAGATCAAAGAAAATTTGAGTGCACCTTCAGCAATGAGGGATGTAGAATCGCTTAAATTCGGGGAAACCTCTGTGAATTCACGTGGCAATCCCGAGCCAAGCTCTCAGTTTGAGAGAAGGTGTAGAGACTTAACAGGCGACATCCGTTGATGCGGATGAAGAGAAAGTCCAGACCACAAACGCAGATAAAATGCGAGTGGCGAAAGCCATAGTGGTAAGAAAATCCTGTGGCCATTGCGGCTGTACGGGTTCGATTCCCGTCCCGGGTACTTGTTAAAGGATGGTTCGCTGAGGCGGGCCATTTTTTTTGCGCCCTATTCACTCCAAAAGCGGCTCGCACGCCAATGGCGCTGCTGCTGCCCGTCGAGGAAGGTCCACGCAAGAATGCGGCTGCTCTTCTGGCCTTGTGAAAGATGAATCACTTGTACTTCATTTGCTTTTACGTTGCAATGATTTTCGAAGACTATGTATAAGGCCCGAATGCCCGAATTTAGGACCCCGAGTGCACGAATTTATTGCCACGAATTCACGAATTGGGAGCGTATGTTCGATTGGTAGGGTTTCTCCATTCCCCATTCCCCATTCTCCATTCTCCATTCTCCTTTAGACTTTAGGATGTAGAATGAGAAACAGAAACAGAATCAGAGTAAACTAAACAGAATGAATATTCACCTCACTCCCAGAAATGCCTGGCGCGCCATTCGCGCTGTTGCACGGGATTCAGTAGAGTCCATGCTAGAATACGACTGCTTTTTTGGCCTTGCGACATGTGTATCACTTTCACATCGGTGGCCTTTATCTTATGCAAAGTGCGGTGCAGCTGATGCATGTGTTCTTGTCTGGATACGAGCGAAGTGAACCAATAGCATTTGCGCGCAAAGAAGAAGCTCTCTTCAATCATCTTGCGAATGAACTGCAACTCTCCACCTTCGCAATAAAGCTCGTTGGTGTGCCCTCCGAAATTGCGCTTACTCCCCATGTCTTTGTCTTTCCCCAAGTTTTTCCATTTGCGGCCTGCGGCTTCTGTGGCTTCTGCTTCGTTGGAGTAGAAGGGAGGATTGCAGACAACTAGGTCGAACTCGTCTTCGTTGCCGATGATGCCTTTGAAAAAGTGTGATGCGTTTTTCTGCAGCTTCAAACTAACGTGCTCTTGCAACAGATCGTTGCGTTGTATAATGTTGCCGGCTGCATGAAGCGCTTGCTCATCGATGTCGCTGCCTGTAAAAGACCATCCATACGCCTTGCGGCCTACGATGGGGTAGATGGCATTTGCACCCACTCCAATGTCCAATACGCGCGTGTTGATTCCCTCCGGTATAGCTCCACGGTTGGACGCAGCCAATAAATCGGCGACATGGTGTATGTAGTCGGCGCGACCTGGAACGGGTGGGCATAGATAGCCTTCGGGCAAGTTCCAACCTTCAATACCGTAGTGGTGAACGAGTATCGCC
>CALQJP020000044.1 GCA_943330925.2 Chryseobacterium gleum | reverse complement strand
GATGGCCAGTTGAGACATGGCTGAGAGTCCCATCTTGCGTTGAACGGCGGGACCGACCACAAATGGGCCTATGCCAACCGCCAATACGCTGAGTTTGATAGATGACTGAGATGTAGCAAAACAATAGTCTACTCTTGAGGCCAAGCCCACACCGCCACCTACGGCTTTGTTGTGAATGCGGCCAATGATGAGCTTGCTGCTCTTGCGCATGGCATTGATGACGTGGGCAAATCCGCTGAAAAAGCGGGTGCCGCCCTCCAGGTCCTCAATGGCAATGAGTTCATCGAAACTCGCTCCTGCACAGAAAGCCTTTTCACCTTCACTTCGAAGCACGATGACCACAGTTGCGGGGTCGGAGTTTACCTGCGTAATGGTGTCACCCAACTCACGAAGCAAAGCTCCGGGCAACGAGTTGCTCTGCGGGTGAAAGAAGGAAATAGTTGCAATGCCACCTTGGGCCGTTACGCTTACATTACCGTTGTCCATGCCGAATAATTAGATTAACCGCGCTTTGGGATAGGCACATAATCGCGCTTGGTAGAGCCGGTGTACACCTGACGTGGACGACCAATTGGCTCACCGTGCTCAATCATTTCTTTCCACTGAGCGATCCAGCCCGGTAGACGACCCAACGCAAACATTACCGTAAACATTTCGGTTGGAATACCGATTGCACGGTAGATGATACCTGAGTAGAAGTCAACGTTCGGATACAATTTACGCTCGATGAAGTAAGGATCTTTCAGAGCTACTTCTTCCAATTGCTTGGCGATATCCAGAACAGGATCGTGAATACCCAAACGGTTCAATACATCGTCGCAAGCCTTTTTGATGATTTTTGCGCGCGGATCGAAGTTCTTGTATACACGGTGACCGAAGCCCATCAAACGGAAGGAGTCGTTCTTGTCTTTTGCTTTGTCAACCCACTTCTGCACATCGCCGCCATCGTTCTTGATGCGCTCCAACATTTCGATTACTGCTTGGTTAGCACCACCGTGAAGAGGACCCCACAAGGCTGCGATACCTGCTGAAATTGAAGAGTAGAGGTTCGATTGAGAAGAACCAACGATACGCACTGTCGAAGTTGAGCAGTTTTGTTCGTGGTCGGCGTGGAGAATGAGAAGCTTGTTCAATGCATCATCTACCACCGGATCAATTTCATAATCGGCAGTTGGCAATGCGAACATCATGTGCAGGAAGTTCTGCGTATAGCTGTAGCTGTTTTTCGGATACATGATGGGGTGACCGATGCTCACCTTGTTGGCTTGTGCAGCCAAGGTTGCCATTTTAGCGATGAGGCGGTGCATGGTCAGCTCAATGTCTTTGAACGGACGATTGGGGTTTTGCGACTCCGGGTAGAAAGTCGACATGCTGGCAATCATCGACGACAATACGCCCATTGGGTGAGCGCCTGTTGGATACGCTTCGTAGAAACGCTTCATGTCTTCGTGCACCAACGTGTGGTGGCTGATGCTGCGCTGGAAATAATCCAGTTCTTTCTGAGTGGGTAGCTCACCATAAATAACGAGGTAGGCTACTTCCAGGAAAGAAGCGTATTCAGAAAGCTGTTCAATCGGATAACCGCGGTACCACAAAATTCCATTGTCGCCATCCAAAAAGGTAATGGCGCTTTTGGTTGAACCGGTGTTTTTAAATCCGGTGTCGAGGGTGATGTATCCGGTTGTTTCCAGCAGTTTGCTGATGTCGATGGCCTTTTCGTTTTCAGTGCCGATCACCACAGGAAGTTCGTACTCTTTGCCTTCCAGTATCAATTTAGCCTTTTCGCTCATAACGTAAGTGGGGTAGTTTCAAAATTAGCGGCCGCAAGATAGTTAGCCGGAGTGCATAAACAATCAAAAGGGTTGTCAGTTCTTGAAAAAAAAGATTTCATACTCCTAAATATTGTTTTCACATGAAAAACCGTAATTCTGAACATTTAACCCCAACTCGTTGTTGTATACGCTAATTAAATCCTTCACTACGGGATATGTTGGCAGTCAATTGGGATCAAAATCTCTTCGAACGAGCACTCAGCGTGAAGCCTCACGATGCAGGCCATGCGCTGCCGCACTATCATTTGGGTGACTCGCTCCAAGTAGCTTACTCGTACTGCAAGAATATTACTGCAATTCACAGCAAGTCATTCTATATGGCTTCTGCCCTGCTGAGTCCGGAGAAGCGCAATGCGGTGCGAGCGCTTTATGCTTTTTGTCGCACAACCGATGACATTGTCGATAACGCTGCCAGTGTAAACGATTCCGATTTGCGTGCATGGCGCGATCAAAGTTTGGCTATTTGCCCGCGATTCAACGACCCGGTCTCAATTGCATGGGCCAATGCCCGTCAACAATATCGAATTCCTGCATGTTATGCGCTTCAGCTTATTGATGGCGTATCACGAGATATGCACATCAATCGGTACCCCGATTTCGTTTGTCTCGCTGATTATTGTTACGGTGTGGCATCTACCGTTGGACTCATGAGCATGCACATTATTGGATATTCCAACGAAAAAGCTATTCGGTATGCAGTGAAACTAGGTGTCGCCTTGCAACTCACCAATATCTTGCGGGATATCGCCGAGGATTATCGCCGGGGACGCATTTACCTCCCTCAAGATGAACTCGATCGTTTTGGAATAACCGATGAGCACTTTGAGAAGGGGATTGTCGATAAGGCATGGATTGCAATGATGAAATTCCAAATAGCTCGCACACGTTCTATATACGAAGAATCATGGCCGGGAATTGCCATGCTCAATTCCGATGGCAGGATGGCCATAGCTGCGGCAGCAAGTTTCTACAAGGGTATTCTAACGGATATTGAAAAACGCGGGTACGATGTGTTCTCAGGTAGAGCACGCGTTACCAAGTGGGGAAAGTTGAAACAAATTCCCTCCATATGGTTGCAATGCAATTTGGCGCCCAGCCTCAGTATGATTACATCCAATTCAAACTAAAATATGAAGAAAGGTAAGAAAGAAATTGTTGTAATTGGCGCCGGATTCGGTGGACTTTCAGCTGGTATTCGACTAGCGGCTGCCGGGCACGATGTAACACTTTATGATAAGCGTGACAAAGTTGGCGGACGCGGTTACCAGTACGAAATCAATGGATTTAAGTTTGATGGAGGCCCAACTGTTATGACCGCGCCTTACATGTTCGACGAACTGTTTGCGCTGGCAGGCAAGAAGCGTGAGGAATATTTCGATCTGATTGCTCTGGATCCTTTCTACCGAATTTTCAATGATAATGGTGAGCCCTACAATTACTACCGCGACTTGGAAATGGCTAAAAAGGAAGTAGCCAAGTTCAGTCCGGGTGATGTAGACGGTTTTGAGCGATTCGTTAAAAGCACGGAGGAAGTTTTCAAGCGCTTTCATCCGCATACCGAGAAGCCATTCTTGAAAGTGGGCGACATGATGCGCATTATGCCCGATATCATCAAGACGAACACCTACTTGCCGATGTATCACTACGCATCGCGCTATGTGAAGGACGAGTTCATCCGTCGGATTTGTTCTTTCCACCCGTTATTGGTGGGTGGAAACCCTTTCGATACTCCTTCCATCATGGCACTCATCATTCAATTTGAAAAGGAGTGGGGAGTGCATTACGCACGAGGAGGCACAGGTGCTGCCGTAGCGGCCCTCGGAAAATTGTTCGTCGAGTTGGGCGGCAAACTCAAACTTAGCACCGAGGTGGAAGAAATTTTGATTGAAGATGGTCGCGCTGCAGGTGTGAAGTTGATGGATGGTACCATTCACAAAACAGATGTCTTGGTATCCAATTCGGATGTAGCTTTCACGTATAAGAATCTAATCAAGAAACACAACCGCCCGAAAAAAGTTGATTTGTACTTCGATAATCTGCAGTACAGTAACTCGCTGGTGGTTATTTATTTCGGAACCAAAAAGCGCTATCTCGATAGTAAGCTGGCACATCATAATATTATACTTGGTAAGCGATACCGAGGATTACTCAGGGATATTTTCAATGCGAAAACATTGCCCGAAGACTTCTCGCTGTACTTGCACATGCCAACTATTACGGACGAAAGCATTGCTCCGGAAGGTTGTGAGTCGTTCTATGTGTTGAGCTTGGTGCCTCACCTCGATGCTAACATTGATTGGAAAACGATTGGGCCGAAATACAACGAGCGCGTCCTGCAATTCTTGGAGGAAAACTATCTGCCGGATCTTCGCGAAAACATCGTCGCCATGCATTCCATTGATCCAGTGCACTTCAATAAAGATCTGAATAGCCACAAGGGTGCTGCTTTTTCTGTCAAGCCCTCTCTCACTCAATCGGGGTGGATGCGTCCGCATAATAAATCGTCCTTCTTTGAAGATCTTTACTTCGCTGGTGCAGGCACGCATCCCGGAGCAGGCGTTCCTGCGGTCATTGCCAGCGGTAAAATCGCAGCTGAGCTCATTGACCCGGAAGCGGCAAAAACCTGGACGCGAATGGAGACGCCTACATTGGGACAGCCTACCAAAACTACTTCGAGAGCCGCTGCTGCATTATAAAGAACGATGCCTATTAGCACGCACATAACTCCTTCTTACATGGAGGGTGGATTCTTGCGAAATAGCAAGGAGTGCGACATCGAACAACTCGGTGTAGAGGGTTCCATACCTCATTGGCTGAAAGGTGAGCTTATTCGAAACGGCCCCGGACAGGTAATGGTTGATAAACCAATGAAGCATTGGTTTGATGGTTTGGCGATGCTTCATCGTTTTCATATCGCTAATGGCAACGTAGGGTACCGCAGTCGATTTATTGATTGTGCAGCTTATCGCTCCGCTCAAAAGGAAGGGCGTATAACGTACTCCGATTTTGCCACGGATCCTTGTCGGACGCTGTTTCAACAGTTGCAGACGATTTTTAATCCGGATCCGAAAATAACAGACAGCGCCAAAGTGAACGTGGGGCAAATAGGGGAGAAGACCTTCGCATGGGGCGAGCCGCTCATGCAGATTCAGTTTGACCCTGAAACGCTCGAATCTGTTGGAGTCTACAACTATGGAAAGTATGGCGGCAATCGCATGACCACAGCTCATCCAATTGTCGATAAAACGGAAGCATACAACCTCGTGGTGCAATACGGTCCAATCAACTTCTATAAGATTTATGAAATAAGTGGTGAGGCTCGTGAAATAGCCTCAGTGCCTGTGCAAATGCCTGGCTATATGCACAGCTTCGGCATGAGTGAGAACTACTTCATCATTGCGGAGTATCCGCTGGTGGTGCAGTCTATCATGCTGCTATTTCGTGCCAAACCCTTCATTGAAAATTTCCATTGGAAACCGGGCATGGGAAGTCGTTTTATTATCATCGATCGTAAAACAGGAAAGCGCGTGTTGACCATTAAGGTGCCTGCTTTCTTTGCTTTCCACCATGTATTTGCGAAGGAAAAAGACGGGCTTCTCGAAGTTGATTTATGCGCTTACGACAACGCGGATATCATTCAGCATTATTACAAAGACCGATTGGCTAATGCAGAAGCACCATTGCCGAAGGGGGCCATGTGGCGCTACACTCTAGACATGTTAGGTAAAAAGTGCCTAGGCAAAACAGAGCTAGCCAATGTATGCTTGGAGTTGCCGGTTATCAATCGTGCCTTCGCTCATACCAATAATGCATACCAATACGTATACGGCTGCGGAGTGAATGCAAATTGTTTGAATGAATTTTACAATCAGATTGTGAAGATTGATACGGCTTCCGGCTCATTCCTCAGCTGGTACAAGGAAGGACACTATCCCGGTGAACCGGTGTTTGTGCCTTCTCCGAACGCACAAGCTGAAGATGACGGTCTCTTGCTTTCTGTCGTACTTGACACGCATTCATCCTCATCCTATTTGCTTATCCTGCATGCTTCGAATCTCGAGCAAGTAGCGAAGGCATCTTTGCCACATAGTATTCTATTTGGCTATCACGGAACATTTATTCATCAGAACTAATACATGAAGAAATCTCTTTATCTCATAGCATTACTTACACCGGCATTATTCGGCTTTCATGCTCCTCCTGCCGGTGGGGTTTCCATTAAAATCAAAGGAATTGAAGGAAACAAGGGGCAATTGGCATTGCTTATTTTCAATGGTGCAACCGGCTTTCCTTCCGATCATACAAAAGCCATGAAGCAAGCCATGGTGCCTATTACGGGCAGCACGGTGGTGTATACGTTTTCCGATTTACCGGCCGGTAATTATGCGGTTACGGTCATGCACGACGAGAATAAAAACAACACGCTCGATACAAACATGTTTGGTATTCCCGAAGAAGGCATAGGCGTTTCCAATGATGCGCTCAGCATGTTCGGTCCGCCTGCCTTTAACGAATGTGCTTTCTCGCACAATGGCAATTCAACCTCAATCGAGATTACACTGGATTATTGATGAAGCTCCGGTTATTATTCTTACTCCTTCTGAATGTTGGTTTGCTTCGCGCACAATACACGTGTGTTGTGATAGGAGAATGCCGTGATGCCAACACACGCGAGGCGCTGGAATTTGTGCAAGTTGTGTTGGGTGAAGGGGCTGCACATACGGCCACCGATAGTCGTGGAGAGTTTCAAATGCAGGCCGCTATTGGCAGTTATTCCCTCAAGGCAAGCATACTTGGTTATGAGCCATACACGCTCGCTGAAGTAATACTGCAACCAAAGGATACACTCAAATTACTGCTGGAAATGATTCCCGGTTCGGGTGCTTTTCAAGAAGTGGTTGTCGAAGCGGCACCTTTTAAACGAGGCATTGACGTGCCTTCTTCTATGAGGAGTTTGGGCGCTAACGAAATTCAGCGGAATCCGGGAAGCGACAACGATGTGTCGAAAGTCATTCGCACGTTGCCAGGGGTAACGGCAACTTCGGCATTTCGAAATGATCTTATCATTCGAGGTGGCGCACCCAATGAGAATCGGTTCTATCTCGATGATGTCGAAATTCCGGTAATCAATCACCTCGTTACACAAGGGGCAAGTGGTGGTGCTTATTCGATCATTAACGCCAACCAGCTGCGGGAAGTCGAATATATGAGTGCGCAGTTTCCCGCCAACCGAGGCAATGCGCTAAGTTCGGTGTTCAATTTCCAATTGAAGGAGGGAAATAATGATAGTCTGCACGCAGTTGCCCGACTCGGTGGCACCGATATGGGAATTGGTCTGGACGGACCAATTGGCAAGCGCGTCAACTACCTCGCAACCATGCGTCGATCGTATCGACAATACATTCTGAAAATGCTCAACTTTGCATTTTCTCCGATATATAATGATGCTACGTTGAAGGTTCGGATCAAAATCAACCCAAGAAACACCATCACACTCTTAGGCATTGGAGCCATCGACGATTTCAAGTTGAATACAGAAGTTGGCAACAATGAAATACAACGATACTTGCTGGAAAATCTACCTTTCAGCGATCAATCGAATTACACGGCAGGCGCTGTCTACAAATCGTATCGTCGCCATGGTTTCTTCATGGTTACCGGCAGCCGAAGTGAGCTGAAAAACAGTGCTGAGAAATACTATAATAACGATCGGTCGAATCCGACGGGGTTGCTTTTGAAATACAACTCCCGCGAGTGGTCGCATCGCGTGCGAGCGGAGTACACGCACACGGCCGAGCATTTCAAATGGAACAGCGGTATATCTTGGGAAGATGTACATGGCGAGTTTGACGTGTTCACCCGTATCTACAATGAATACGGCCCTATAGAAGTCAATTACTTTTCTCCTGTTGGGTTTCAGAACTATGCCGTTTTCTCGCAATTGAGCAAGGGATGGTTCAATGACAAGGTAACAGCAACAATAGGCGGCCGTGCTGATGGAAGTACGTACAATTCATCGCTCAATAACCCGCTGGAAAACCTCTCGGGACGTGCCAATCTTTCTTTTGTATTGTTCAAAGGCTTTGCCCTTCAAACCGGTATAGCCAACTACTTCCAATTGCCTTCGATGATGACTTTGAGCTACCGTAACTCGGGTGTTTTAGATAATCAGCAACGCACGCAGTTTGTTGAATCCATTCACTATACAGCCGGCGTTAAGTGGGATACTCCTATCTCGAGTCGTTTGAGCATTGAAGGCTTCTACAAGCGCTATCCGAACTATCTCATGTCGCTTCGCGACAGTATAAGTATTGCTCATATACCCGCCGATTTTGGTGTTTTTGGAAACTACCCGGTAAGTTTCGACAGCAAAGGCAGGGCGTATGGCGCGGAGTTCCTGTACCAGCAGCGCTTGTACAAAGGTTTCTACGGCATGGTTTCCTACACCCTTTCGTGGAGCGAATACCTTGACAAGCGCAATGAATACGTGGCCTCGGCATGGGATGCCCGTCATGTAATCAGTTTGACGCTTGGGAAGCGCTTCGGAACACAATGGGAAGCGGGGTTGAATTGGCGTTACCAATCTGCTATTCCCTACACGCCATTTAATGAAGAGCTATCGGCGCAAAGGTTGGTGTGGGATATCAATAATGCGGGTATTCGTGACTTCGATCGTCTGCATGAGCTGCGCGGTAAGTCGACGAGCATATTGAATCTCCGCGTGGATCGCATCTACAACTTCAACGGTTGGACGCTGAATGTCTACATCGATTTGGAAAATGTAACCGCTGATGCGGATAGTCAACAGGCGCTCATTCTTGAACGCACTGTCGACAGCGATGGAAATTCGACCGGAGCGGGTATCATCGAAAACCCGGAAAGTCCTATTGAACAACAACGATACAAGCTTAAGAGCATTGCCAATGCTCAGGGTGCTTTCATCCCTACATTCGGTTTCATCGTCAGCTGGTAGCTCGGGCAACATTCTTTTTTCCTACGTACTTTCGCCCACCCAAACCGAAATCTACATATGCGAAAGAAAATTGTTGCAGGCAACTGGAAAATGAATAAGTCGTGGCCCGAGGCCACTGAATTGGCAAAAGCACTTGCTGCCAACAGCGCAAGCTTCCCTCAGAATGTTCAGGTAATCGTATCACCACCTTCCTTGTATTTGCATGGATTGAGTGAAGTATTGCCTCAATCCGTTGCTCTTTCAGCGCAAAATTGCTCTCAACACGATAGTGGTGCTTTTACCGGTGAAATCAGCGCAAGCATGCTCAAATCGATGAATGTGCAATACAGCATCATCGGCCACAGCGAGCGACGCCAGTATTTCGGTGAGACCAATGAAATCATACGTGAAAAGATAGACGCCTGTTTGAAGAATGGCGTGACGCCCATTTTTTGCTGCGGTGAAGTACTGTCAGAGCGCAATGCCGGTGAACATTTCAACACCGTTGCTGCGCAGGTAAAGCAGGCGTTGTTTCATTTGTCGGCAGAACAACTGGCTATGGTCGTTATCGCATACGAACCTGTTTGGGCCATTGGCACGGGTGTTACAGCGTCAAACGAACAGGCAGAGGAAATGCACGCCTTTATTCGCTCACTCGTGGTTGAGTATTATACGGAAACTGTTGCCAATGAAATCTCCATTCTATATGGAGGCAGTGTGAATGCTGCCAACGCGAAGGAATTGTTCGCATGCCCGAATGTGGATGGCGGGTTGGTTGGCGGAGCTTCATTGAAGGCAGCCGACTTCACGACTATTATACAAGCGGCCCAATGAACTACGTAGAAGTTACAGCCGTATTGCAACCCTTGTTGCCTGCGCGCGAAGTGCTCGTGGTGGAGCTGGCTGAGCTTGGCTTTGAAAGTTTTGTTGAAACGGAACATGGGGTGAAAGCTTATATTCAGGAGCCCGATTTCACTCCGCAGTTGCTTGATGGTTTAATGACTGCCGACATCCCTGAGCAACGCCTCGATATCACTACGGTGGTCATCGTCGATCAAAACTGGAATGCGCAGTGGGAGAGTAGCTTTGATCCGATTATTGTCGATGATCAATGCCTCATCCGTGCACCGTTTCATGCGGTAGAGAAGATGTACCCTTATACTATTACCATCGAGCCTAAGATGTCGTTTGGTACAGGACATCACGCAACTACACACCTCATCGTTTCAGCGATGCTTCCGATGGATTGCACAAGCAAGACAGTGCTGGATATGGGATGCGGAACGGGTGTGCTCGCTATATTGGCGGAGATGCGCGGTTCAACCCAAATCGATGCGATCGACATCGACGAGTGGGCCTATGAGAACACGCTGGAGAATGTAGAGCGCAATGCGTGTAAACACATCCGAACCATTCAGGGTGGGGCAGAAGCTATACCTTCCGATGCACGTTACGATTTGATATTGGCCAACATCAACCGCAATATCCTCACGCGCGACATGCATTTTTATGTGAAGCACATGAATCCCGGAGCGAGCATTCTCTTCAGTGGTTTTTATGAAAGCGATCAACCCGAAATCAGAAGCACAGCTGAGACACTCGGCCTGACATTCGTATCAGCAAGCCTCCGCAACGAATGGACCATGATGCACTTCCAACGTTAAACCTTCAACCTTCAACCATCATCAATCCAATGACAGTAAGAGTAACCAAAGTCTTCACTTTCGATATGGCCCACGCCTTATACGGCTACGATGGTCCATGCAAAAACATTCATGGTCACACCTATCGTTTGCACGTTACGGTTGCCGGGAAAATCAACGACCAATCGGGGCACCCCGAACAAGGCCTTGTGGTCGACTTCGGAAAAATCAAGGATATAACCGTGCGCCACATCATATCGCAATTCGACCATGCGCTGGTGCTGCACAAGGAGGCGCCTTACACCAAGGACAGCTTCTTGCCTGATAATTTCGAGAAAGTCATTCTGCTCGACGTGCAGCCTTCCTGCGAAAACCTGATGATGCACTTCCACAATCTCCTGCACGGAGCCCTACCGAAGGAAGTCAAGTTGGTTGAATTAAAACTGGAAGAAACTCCGACGAGCTATGCGGAGTGGAGATTTGAAGACTGATTACTGGGTACTGGGTACTGGAGACTGAGGACAATGCAATGCAGTACCCAGTCCTCAGTACCCAGTCCCTTTTTTCGTATAATTGTCCCTCAAAACATAAACACCCATGGCAAAGTCTAAAGATCAAAAGAAAGAAGTAAAGAAAGTTGCAACGAAAACTAAGTCTGAGAAGCGTGCTGAAAAGCGCGACAAAAAGCCGAAATACGATTAAGGCTTTTCTTCCGGAATGAAAGGCGCCACCATATCCTGGTGGTGTATCTTCAGCATCGGCGCTTCGGCATCAGGTCGTATGACTTGCTGCCAGGGCGCCGATTTGCGCAGGTAGAGGTTCACCAAAATGGCATCGTTGCG
>CALQJP020000043.1 GCA_943330925.2 Chryseobacterium gleum | reverse complement strand
TGCGAAGGATACTTCTTAACACCCATATCGGCCACCACCATTCGGTCGATCAGAAAACCATATTGCTGAGCGAAACGCATACTGGTTTTACCGCCCATAGAGTGCCCGATAAGCCGCACATCGCGCAGTCCCAGCTCTGCGATAAGTTCAAATAAGTCGTTCGCCATTGCGTCATAATCCATCACATGGTGGTGCGGAGAATGGCCGTGGTTGCGTTGATCGACCAGGTAAACGGAATGGGTATTTGAAAAAACGCGGGCGTGTGTTTGCCAGTTGTCGGAGCTGCCAAACAAACCGTGTAATATCACTAGTGGCGGGCCCTCGCCCAAGGTTCGGTGAAAGAGCTTCATGCCGTCTGCAATTCGCGTTTATATAGACTTACGGTGTTTTCGAGGCCCCAATAGAGTGCATCGCTAATGAGCGCATGACCGATGGACACCTCAAGCAAGCCGGGAACCTGAGAAGCAAAATAACGTAGGTTTTCGAACGACAAATCGTGGCCGGCATTCAGCCCGAGCCCATGCTCTTGCGCCGCTATGGCCGTAGCAACGAATGGGTGAACCGCTTCCTCTTTGTTCAATGGATAACCAACGGCATATGACTCGGTGTATAATTCAATTCGATCGGTGCCAGTGGCAGCAGCCGGTGCTACCAGCTGTGGCTCTGCATTCAGAAAAATGCTAACCCGAATGCCGTCAGCCTTTAGCCTTGCCACGACCTGACGCAAGAAATCACCATGGCCTACTACATCCCAACCGGCGTTCGAAGTGATTGCATCGGGCGGATCGGGCACCAGCGTTACTTGATGAGGGCGCACATCCAGCACCATCGACATAAAATCTTCGGATGGATAGCCTTCGATGTTGAATTCGGTGGTTACAGCCTTCTTCAGCTCATACACATCGGTTCGGCGGATGTGGCGTTCATCGGGGCGCGGATGCACTGTTATACCATCGGCACCATATCGCTCAATACGCCTTGCAGCCTCGATAACGTCGGGAACACTGCCTCCACGTGCATTTCGCAAGGTGGCAATTTTGTTAATGTTGACACTCAGTTTTGTCATTGCTTTCAATTGGCTGCAAAGAAAGAGGAAGCAAAACAAACTCGCTCCGTTAGCACAAGGACATTCCTCAACTTTATCCTTGCCCTGTGAATAAATTACCAAACTTTGAGGAAGTTTGCGCCCGAATTGTGCAACTTTTACCACAATGCGATGGTTTAACGCATCAATAACCCTTTAATACTACGCCCGTGATTACTTCACGCAAATTGCTCAGCTCAGAAATTCCTTCCCTCAGCGCCAACGATGAGCCTATGAACGCTCTCGACCTGATGGATCAGTTTCGTATATCGCATTTACCCGTGGTTGAAAACGGGAAACTCTTGGGGTTGATTGCCGAAGACGCCCTGATGGATTTGGAAAGCTTACACGGCAATCCAAGCGGGCTTCCTTTGCTGCGCGCGCAGGTGCTGCCCGATGCTCATATTTTCGACATCCTAAAAATTGCTAGTGAGCATCATCTTAGCATTGTGCCGGTTGTCGATGCCGAAAACAAATATCTCGGTGCCATACGGCTTGAAGATTTGATTGAGCAGCTAGCGGAGATGCAGGGAGCCAATCAACGAGGCGGTATAATCGTTCTTGAGATGTGGGACAAAGACTACAGCATGCAACAAATTTCACGAATCATCGAAGAAAACAACTCCAAAATACTGAGTATTTCGCTGAGTCCTGGGGAAGGCGGTAAAATCGAAGTCAACATCAAAATAAATCAACCCGATTTGAATGCAATCATCAGCAGTTTCGAGCGCTTCGGCTACACTGTGAAAGCCACCTATCAGGAATCGGCCTATACAGAAGACATGCGCAAACGATACGATGAGTTGATGCGAATCCTAAATATCTAGCACCCTCCGAGCACAGGTTGAAAATCTATTGAAGCCATTCGTGAAATGCGAATGGCTTCTTTGTTTATTTGCATACCAAACCGACTGGAAGTGAAAATTGCCCTCTACGGAAAACGTTTCGACGAAGAGTTTACTGATAGCATAGAAAAGCTGTTAGACTCCATGGTGCGCCGGGGCATCGGGATAGTGGTTCATGAAAAATTCTATCTCTTTCTGACCCAAAAGGTCACACTGCCCAGCACAATCGAAATTTTTCGCACTACAGAAGACCTGCAGGGTGTTTCATTTTTGCTCAGTGTGGGTGGCGATGGCACCTTGCTGGAAACAGCGGCTATCATACGTGACACGCGCATCCCTGTATTGGGCATCAACACAGGCCGCCTCGGCTTTCTGTCGCCTGTTTCAGGCAACGACATCGACCAGGCAATTGAAGCTCTCGTAAACCAGGACTTCACCCTCGACAAGCGCTCATTGATTGAAGTAAAAAGCGCTCAGCAAGACTTTGGTGATTTTCCTTATGCGTTGAATGACGTAACCATCACGAACAAGCAGCGCAGCAGCATGATAACCATTCATGCCTACGTAAACGACCAGTTCATGAGCACCTATTGGGCTGATGGTCTTATAGTAGCTACCCCCACCGGTTCCACAGCGTATTCGCTCAGTTGCGGAGGGCCTATCGTTATGCCTGAAAGCAACAATGTGATACTCACCCCAATTGCACCTCACAACCTGAACGTTCGGCCATTTGTATTGCCCAATACCGGCAAGGTATCTCTTCGTGCCGAGGGCCGTGAACCGCATTTCACGCTCACACTCGACAGTCGATCGTATGTGGTAGATAATGAAACCATCATTGATCTGACCCGCGCCAATTTCGAATTCCACTTAGTTAGTTTACCGGGCCTCGGTTTTTTCAATACCATTCGCCAAAAAATGGGCTGGGGGCATGATGCGCGAAGCAAACGGACTTAACCAGAACCTTTTTAAAAGACCCTCCGTACAAAGGCAATAGATGAAACAACTGCGCGTTGCCATAGCCGTGAAAACAATTATCACTTTGCTCTTTATAGCATTGGCTTTGCCGTTGTTCGCTCAAAAAAACAAATTCGAGCGCAGCAAAGACGTAGGCCTGCTCTACGGGACGAGTTATTACCTCGGCGAGGTCAATCCCTACAAGCATTTCGGAACACGATTGAAAAGCGGCGGAGGCATCTCTTTCAGAAACAACTTCAATCGCAGGTGGACCATGAAAACCAGTGTGCTTTACCATGTGGTGGAAGCTTGGGATTCTGACAGTGATGACCCCTGGATTCGCAATCGCAACCTGAGTTTTCGCAATCAGGTTATTGAAGGAAGTGTGCAGGGCGAATTGAACTTCTTCAACTACCAGCTTGGCAACAGAAAGTTTCCTGTTTCCCCCTACTTGTTTGGAGGTTTGGCCTATTACCGCATGCGCCCCATGGCCCAATACCGGGGCACTTGGTACGAACTTCAGCCACTGGGCACCGAGGGGCAAGGCACTGAGTTTGGTGCAGAAAAATACAAGACTACCATGTTTTCTGTACCCTTTGGAGCAGGTATAAAAACCAACCTATTCGCTGTTTTCGGATTGAGTATTGAATGGGGAGTGCGTAAAACATGGACCGATTATTTCGATGACATTTCAGGCAAATATGTTGACCCCGGTTTGCTCGCCGACCTCAACGGAGAGTTGGCGGCTGTGCTCTCCGACAGAAGCATCGAAAAAGAAATACCCAACACAGCAGGCAACAACAATGGAGGCTTGCAACGCGGCGATTCAGGCCGAAAAGACTACTACTTTTTCTCGATGGTGTCGCTCAACATTCGCCTCGACCGAAAAGCGACCACTTGCTGGGAGCATGAATAGTCAATAACTTCACTTTTCAACCTTTTTTAGGAGTCGGAAAAGGGGGCATAACCTCGTAAATTTGCCCGTCGCGGAACGCATGTTCCGTGGAAGGACTGCATGAGTTTATTGGACCAAATCGACAAAACCCGCGTACCTCGTCACGTAGCCATCATCATGGATGGCAATGGCCGTTGGGCTAAAAGCCAAGGGAAAGAGCGCATATTCGGACATTCACATGGAGTGGAGTCGGTTCGTGCTGCATTGAAAGCTGCCACTCGCAGCGGTGTTGAATACCTCACGCTGTATGCATTCTCGACCGAGAACTGGAACCGTCCGAAAGAAGAAGTAGATGCACTCATGAATTTGTTGGTGCACACCATCGTTGGCGAGTTGCCCGAGCTCGACGAGAACCAAGTGCGCCTTCACGCCATTGGTGATCTTGAAAGACTGCCGGAAGATTGCCACAGCGAGCTCAAACGCGCAATGGCTCACACGGCAGGTCATAACCGAGTGAATTTGATACTTGCACTGAACTACAGTGCCCGCTGGGAAATAACCAACGCCGTAAAACAAATTGTAGCCGAAGGTATTCGCGCTGAAGCCATCACCGACGACCTCTTCGCAAGCAAACTCTCAACTGCTGCTTTCCCGGATCCGGAATTACTCATTCGAACCAGTGGCGAAGCACGCATCAGCAATTTCTTGCTTTGGCAGATTGCCTACGCTGAGCTTTACTTTACCGATACGCTCTGGCCCGACTTCCGGGAAGAGGATTTTTTCGCCGCTCTTGTTGACTTCCAATCGCGCGAGCGTCGTTTCGGAAAAACATCGGAGCAAATTGCCGCTGAAACTATTTCTGCAAACCCAACTGATGAAGCATCGCATTAGCACACTACTAGCACCCGCCTCGGTTCCGCAGCAGTTCAACTCCCTTTGGTTGCGCACCTGCAGGCTCGTTCTCGCCGTGCTATTCATTGCGCTTGCGCAAGCAAGTAAAGGGCAAACCGTAATCGGAAATCAGGTTGACTATGCTGCTCCACTCAATTACAGAATCGCAGGCATTACCGTTTCAGGAGCACAATACACCGACGTGCAAGCCATCAAGCTATTTAGCGGGTTGCAAGAAGGCGATGAAGTAACCATACCCGGTGATGCTATCAGCGACGCCGTGCGCAAGCTTTGGAAACAACGCCTTTTCACCGACATCGGAATTTATGCCGCTGAGTTCCGAGGCAACGACGTCTACCTCGTCATAAGCTTGAAAGAATCGCCTCGTATGACGAAATACGTCATCAACGGAGTTAAGAAATCAGAGTCCGACAATCTGCGCGAAAAACTTGATTTGCGTACGATGACTATCAGCACCGACAACGTCAAGAACAACTCCATCAAAACCATCAAGGATTATTACATCGATAAAGGCTACTACGCCGCCACGATAATAGTGTCGGAGCGCGAAGACCCAACGCTTCAAAACGGCGTGATACTGGAGTTTGACGTCAACAAAGGAGACCGAGTAAAAATCGAGGAGATCATTATTGAAGGAGCCGGAATAGCTCAGGAGAAACGCGACTTTTTATTCCTGAAAGGAAGAAAAATGAGCCCGGTTATGAGCGTGAGTGCTATTAAACGCACCATGAAAGACACAAAAGAACGTGACTGGTCGCGCGTTTTCAAGTCTTCAAAATTCATGGAGGAGAAATACGAAGAAGACAAGCAGAAGATTATTGCCAAATACAACAAGAAAGGTTTCCGAAATGCTAAGATTGCTTACGACTCTGTATACACGATAAACAGTGAGCGCGTTGGCATCTACATGAAAATTGAAGAAGACAAGCGATTCTACTTTCGAAACATCAATTTCGTAGGAAACACGAAATACACAACCGGCCGACTCGACAGCGTTCTCAATATTCGACGCGGAGATATTTACAACCTGGAGTTGCTGGAAACAAGACTCAACTTCAACCCGCAGGGCATTGACCTTTCATCGCTCTACACCGACGATGGTTATTTGGCGTTTTATGCCTTTCCGGTGGAAACGCTTATTGAGCCCGACAGCATCGACATAGAGGTACGCATGAACGAAGGGAAGCAATTCCGGATTGGAAGAATCAACATAAGCGGGAATACAAAAACCAACGACCATGTTATTTTCCGCGAGATACGCACTCGTCCGGGGGAGTTGTTCAACCGCAGCGACATCATTCGAACACAGCGTGAATTAGCGTCGTTGGGCTATTTCAACCAAGAAGCATTCGATGTGCGCACAAATCCTCGTCCCGATGAAGGGCTGGTGGATTTGGAATACGTGTTAGAGGAAAAACCAAACGACCAGATTCAGTTGAGCGGAGGTTGGGGTGGAGGCCGCGTAGTGGGTTCGCTGCAGCTCAGCTTCACCAATTTCTCCATGCGCAACTTCTTCAAAAAAGAATCGTGGAGCCCCTTACCCACAGGCGATGGTCAGCGTTTGGCGTTGAGCGCCTCTTCGAACGGAACGTTTTTTCAGGCCTACAACATTTCCTTCACTGAGCCATGGCTGGGTGGAAAAAAACCAACCTCGCTGAGTGTTTCCTCCAGTATATCGCGCCAAACAAACGGCCAATTGAAAAAGCTTCGTCAAAGCGACCTCGACAACAATTCATTTCTGAGAGAAAACTATTCCGTGGGCGATGACAACCCTAACCTGCAAGAGCTCAAAGTAATTGGAGGTGCCATCAACATTGGTACACGCTTGCAAAAACCCGACGACTACTTTGTGCTCTATACCGGTATTTCCTATCAGAAATTCATTCTGAACAACTACCGCGCGTTCTTCGGTGACTTCTCAAATGGTATTGCCAACAACCTGGCCTACAACTTTACACTTTCAAGAAGCTCCACCAGCGAACCTATTTACCCAACCTACGGATCGCAAATCACCTTTACAACCAAGCTCACTCCACCATATAAGTTTCTTGCCGAACGCTTCGGTGATAAGACCTTTGATTATGAAAACATGACCCAAGGAGAGCGATTCAAGTTGGTGGAGTATTACAAAATGAAGATTACAGCGCATTGGTACACCGCGCTGAACAAGCACAAGGATCGCAAGTTTGTACTGCATACCAATGTTGGCCTTGGTTTTATTGGCTCATACAACAAACAACTCGGCCTCACGCCTTTCGAGCGATTCTATCTGGGAGGTGTTTATTTGAGCGGATTCCTACTCGACGGACGCGAAATTGTGAACTTGCGCGGCTACGACGACTTGACCCTTACCTCACCCAACCAAAATACAGGAGCGCCCGCCATTGCGAAATACAGCGCTGAGCTCCGATACCCGCTTTCAACCAACCCAAGCGCCACCATTTACATGATGGCATTTGCAGAAGCGGGCAATACTTGGAGCGATTTGCGGTTATTCAACCCCTACCAGGTATACCGTTCAGCAGGCACCGGTCTTCGCATCTTCCTGCCGATGTTCGGCTTGCTTGGATTTGACTACGGATGGAGACTCGACGATTTGCCCTCGTACCCCAATATGGCGCGTGGTCAATTCCACTTCTCTATCGGTATGAATATGGGAGAATTATAGAAACCTTACCTTCGTACTCATTTGTTGAAACCTATTTGCTTCATGAAATTTCTTGTAACCGGTTTTTTCCTTTTGGTAGCCTTGCTGAGTCAGGCCCAAAAATTTGCTTACGTTGATTCAAAATACATTCTGAGTCACATTCCCGAATACCAGCAAGCCCAAGCTGAGATCAATAAGCTAAGCGGGCAATGGCAAAAAGACATCGAGAACAAGTACGAGACTATCGCAAAGCTAGAAACTTCGTTGCAGGCGGAGAAAATTCTCCTCACCGATGAAATGAAGCAGAAGCGCGAACAGGAAATCGAAACCAAGCGCCAGGAAGCCAAAGACATGCAGAAGACCAAGTTCGGCATTAACGGTGAGCTCTTCAAAAAGCGCGAAGAATTGGTGAAGCCCATTCAAGATCAGATTTATGAAGCCATTCAGGAAGTAGCCTCAACCAGTGCGCTTATGGTCGTATTCGACAAGGCATCCGACAGCAACATGCTTTACACCAATCCGAAGCATGACATCAGCGATAAAGTCTTGAAAAAAATGGGATTGAAGCCCGGAGAGACGCTGGATGACGAAGAAGGAAGTGAAGAAGGAGGCGGTGACGAAGATGGACAAAAAACAGACAATAAAGCGCCGGGTACTCCCGGTAAAAATGCTGTTCCTCCCAAAGGTGGTGAACGCGTTCCGATAAAAGATAAATAAAAGAGTATGCCTACATTTGGCACGGAAATTCGAAATCGGATTTTCAAGATTTAATTTTCACTATGATCAAAAAACTCTCTCTTGCCGCCCTCTTTTTTGGAATTATGGTGGCTGCACAAGCCCAGAAATTGGGACACATCAATGGTCAAATGCTCGTAGAGCACATGCCCGAATACAAAACTGCTTACGACGAATTAAGCACTTACAAGAAACAGTATGAAGACGCTCTGCTTGCCATGCGCGCCGAATACGAAAAGATGATTGAAGACTTTAAAAAGTCAGAACAGACTGCGCCCAAGGTCATCCTTGACACCAAGGTGAAAGAAATTCAGGCGAAAGAGCAAGGTATCTACGACTTCCAAGAGCAGGCCAGTGCCGACGTCTCTGCTGAAGAACAACGCAAGGTTGAGCCCATCCTTGAGAAAGCAAAAAAGGCTATCGAAGAAGTAGCAAAAGCCAACGGCTATAACTACATTTTCGATGCGGGTTCGGGATCTATGCTCTACATGGGCGGCGACGACATCACCAAACTTGTATGCACCAAGTTGAGCATACCCGACTTCACAGCTGAAGCGAAAGAAGCTCCTAAGAAATAATTGAATAAATGACTCGTGTAAGGCTCGGATAATCTCCGGGCCTTATTTTTATGGCCATGAGCAACGACCGACCCATTGGTATTTTCGATTCAGGCATCGGAGGCTTGACAGTAGCAGCGGCCATACAACGTTTGCTGCCCAACGAATCGCTCGTATATTTTGGTGACACTGCTCACCTTCCCTATGGCGATAAATCGAAAGAGCTCATTGCGGAATACGCGGTGAACATCACCCAGTTTCTACTGAAAGAAAAAAACTGCAAGGCCATCGTTATAGCCTGCAACACCGCTTCCGCAGCAGCCTACGAGGCACTTCGTGATACGTATAAAGGATCGGTGCCGGTTATCAATGTCATTGACCCCATGATTGAAGAGGTTATAGCCGATGACCTCATTCATAAAGTAGGCATCATTGCCACTAAAACAACAGTTGCCAGTGGTGTCTATCAAGAAAAATTTGCACGACGCAAACCGGAACTGCAATTCACTGCACTGGCCACTCCGTTGTTGGCCTCGATGATTGAGGAGGGATTCTACAATAACACCATCAGTGAAGCCGTGCTGAATGAATACTTGAGCAATGCAACGCTCGAAGGCATCGACGGTCTGGTGCTCGCCTGCACCCACTATCCGCTCATAAAAAAGGAGATCGACGCATTCTTTGGCGGCCGGGTAAAGATCTTTGATTCAGCAGAGGTTGTTGCCCGAAAACTCAAGGGAATCTTGGAAAAAGAACACTTGTTATGTTCGAACACCGAGCATGAAAATCAATTTTTCGTTTCGGACTATACAAGCGCTTTCGAAGCGGCTACAAAAATCTTCTTCAAGAAAGAACTGCACTTAAAGCTCTGTCGCCTGTGATGCAGCCGGGTCATTGTTCGCTTCGCTTGTGTTATTGACGATCTCCTGATCACCCCGCTCTTCCTTTTTCGGAAAGAATCGGCGCTGAAAGAGCATGATCAAGATGATTCCGGCGGTTATACTTGCATCCGCTATATTGAAAATAGGGGGAAATATCTCCGTATGAGCGTGTGGATCGCCCCAAGGCCAGCGGGCGGTGAAATGAAACATATCGACCACATTGCCCATGAGAGGTTTGGCATATCCCTCATAATTCAACTCGGCCTTTCCAAAGTACATCGTGTAGTCATTGAAATCAGGATCGTAGGTTGAACCACGATCGAACATCAAACCATAAGCTAGACTGTCTATGATATTGCCCATCGCTCCTGCAACAATGAGGCTCACGCACATCACATAACCCCAATGCGCCTTCTCTTTGATGAGGCGATAGAGATACCAGGCAATACCCGAAACTACAATTAATCGGAATACACTGAGCGTAAGTTTACCCGCATCTCCAGGGATCATCCAGCCGAAGGCCATACCCGGATTCTCAACAAACTGCAAATCCAGCCAACCGGGAATGAGTGACTTGCTTTCACCGTAATGAAAATTCAATTTTACCCAAACCTTGAGAATTTGATCGAGGATGAGAACCGTAAAAATGGTTAGTAATGCTTTCTTCAAAATGCCTTAGAAAAAAGGAGCGAAACCATCGGCTGTTTGAGCCTGCGGTTTCACTCCTTCGTTTTCAAATGTGGTTTATTGCATGTTTTTCGCCTCGATGCTGAGGGTTGCGTGAGGCACCAAGCGAAGACGCTCCTTAGGAATCAATTTTCCGGTGACACGACATATGCCGTATGTCTTGTTTTTGATACGCAAAAGCGCATTTTCAAGGTTTACAATGAACTTCTCCTGGCGCGCAGCCAATTGTGACAGCTCTTCACGGTTCATCGTTTCGCTTCCATCCTCCATCATCTTGAAGGTTGGCGCAGTGTCATCGGTAGAATTGTCACCCTCGTGTGAAAGCGATTGCTTCAACTCATCCAAATCCGATTTTGCCACTTTCAGTTTATCCTTAATGAGCGATTCAAAATCATTCAAATCTTTGTCGGAATAACGCACTTCAATCATACTCTTCTTCTCTTCCTTTTTTATTGCAGCCACTACAGGAGCTGGTGGTTTTACTTCTTCTTTTTTCACAACAGGTGCAGCAACCGGTTTAGGAGCCGGTGCAGGTGCAGCAGGCTTCGGCTGTGGTGCCGGCTTTGCGATTGGTTTAACGACTGGCTTTGCAACCGGCTTCGGTTGTGGCTTTGCGGCCGGCTTCACTGCTACCTTAACTGCTTTTACAGGGGCAACCTTTTTTGCAGCAGGTTTTTGTACTGCCTTTTTGGGTGCAGGTTTCACCGACTTTTTAACCACGGCCTTTTTTGCAACGACTTTCTTGGCAACAACTTTCTTTGCTACCGCCTTTTTAACCGGCGCCTTAGCAACCTTTTTTACAGGTTTTGCAACCTTCTTGGCAGGAGCCGCTTTTTTCGGAGCAACTTTCTTGGCAGCAACCTTTTTGGGGGCAGCCTTTTTGACTACGGCCTTTTTTACAGGCTTTGTTACCTTTTTCGGAGCAGCCTTATTAACAGCCTTTTTGGCAACTTTCACAGCTGCTTTCTTCGGTGCCGGTTTTGCAGCCTTCTTAACAGGCTTAGCCGCTTTCTTGATAGGTTTTGATACAGCTTTTTTAGCCGCTTTTGATTTGGCCGGAGCCTTCTTAACAGGCTTTTTAGGGGCAGTCTTCTTGGCTACTTTTTTTGTTGCCATGGTAGGTGAGTTAATTTAGTTTGAATAGTGCAATTTTAGTCGATTTGCCCTCCTCTATT